>NZ_JBHXFA010000045.1:7589-13171 GCF_042724175.1 Streptomyces sp. NPDC127084 | reverse complement strand
GGGCCGCGCAACCGGGCGCCGGGCCCCGCGCTGGGGGTCGGGGGGGGCCCGGGGGGCGGGGGCGGCCGGTTCCCGCGCCACAAGCGCACGGTACGAGGCCTCCACCGCGGAACGCGGGGTCAGTTGACGCGGCCGGTGACGGAAGCGGTGGGTTCCCGGCGCCCGTCCGCGTGATCAAGAACCACGGTTGCCGTGCCAGTCCCAGGGAGGGGCGAAGAAGAAGCCGCTCACGGAGTTTCAGCCGGAGCTTCTGGGCCCGTCCGGGATATCTTGCCCGCATGTGTCCCGCGTTCGCAGCTGCTCTGCGCCGTGTCGCCTGGAGCAGGGAGCAGACGTTCACGGTGCTCGCCGCCTCCGCCGGCGCTGCCGTGGTGATGCTCGACACGCTCGCGGTGAATGTGGCGCTCCCGCGCATCCAGGCGGAGGCCCACGTCGGTGAACGCGGTCTGCAGTGGCTGGTCACCAGCTACTCGCTCGGCATGGCGGTGGGCGTGATGCCCAGCGGGATCCTCGCCGACCGGATCGGCAGGAAGCGCCTGTTCATGGTGAGCGTCGCACTCTTCGCCGCGGGTTCCCTGTGGGCCGGCCTCGCAGGGCACCTGCTGGGCCTGGTCTGGGCACGGGGACTCCAGGGGTTCGCCGGAGCGGCCATCACCGTGACCTCACTTGCTCTGGTGAGCGCAGCGTTCACCGACTCCAGGCAGCGGGCCAGGGCCATCGGCATCTGGACGGCCCTGGCCAGCGTCTCGCTCGCGTTCGGCCCTCTGGTGGGTGGACTGCTCACCCAGGAGTGGGGCTGGCGGTCCGTGTTCTACGTCAATCTGCCGGTCGCCGTGGTCGCACTGGCCCTCGCCGGACGCGGCGTCACCGAGTCACGTGGGGAGCGCACCAGGGGATTCGACTGGCTGGGCCAGACACTCTTCGTCATCGCCATCGGCGCCGTCACCCTCGGCGTCATCCGCGGTGCTCACTTCGGCTGGACGACCGCGCCGGTCGTGACGGCCTTCGCGGTCAGTGCCGCCGCGGGCGCCGGTTTCGTGCGACGCGAACTGCGCACCCGCGAACCGATGGTGGAGCTCCGGCTGTTCGGTGAAGCCTCCTACGCGACCGCGCTGGGGGTGATCTTCCTGCAGTTCTTCACGGTCTACGGGATGCTGTTCATCGTCACCCAGTACCAGCAGAACGTCGTGGGGGACTCCCCAATCCGGACCGGGCTGCTGATCCTCCCCTACCCCGTCATGTTCATTGTCCTGTCCGCCTTCATGGGGAGGCTGATGACGCGATACCCGGCACGCACGCTGGTACTGACCGGCCAGGCCCTGCTGACGGCCGGATTGCTGATCATCACCCTGGGTATCGCCGCCGACGCGAAGATGACCATGGCCGGCCTCGGAGTCACCGGTCTGGGGTGCGCCTTCATGGTCACCCCCAACACCCAACTGGCGATGGCCACGGTGCCCGCGCAGCGGTCAGGAATGGCATCCGGGATCATCAACCTCCAGCGCGCCCTGGGCAGCACCCTGGGCCTGGCGGTCACGGGATCGATCCTCACCGCCTCGCTCGGCAGCACCCTCGACCGGGCCTTGAGCCAACTGATCCCGGAGACGGCCGAGCGGGCAGCGGTGGTCCACAGCATCGCCCGGGAAGCCAACCCGCACGCCTACGCCGGCACGATCGGGCCGCGGCGGCCGATCCCCGAGGCATCCCCCCACTTCCGTGAGCTCCTCGCCAAGGATGTCTCCGACGCGTTCCTGCGAAGCAGCCGAGTCAGTCTCGCGGTCGACACCGGGGTGGCCGCGGCCGCGCTGCTCGTCCTTCTCGTCCTCCCGGACCGTGGACACCGGGGTGGGGCGGGCGGTCAGACCGGCGGCTTGCGGAGCACGCAGATGTGAAGGCGACTGGAGGTGTCGTAAGGGGCTCCGGACCAATCTCCGTGCTCCTCCACCAGGTCAAGACCCGCCGCCTGGGCCATCAGCCGCAGCTCGGACGGCCAGACATAGCGGAAACTCACCGGCACCGGCGATATCTCGCCGCCCCCGATCCGGATATGGGTGACGTCCAACCGCTGGCGCAGTTCGTCGAGCACGCCGGCCAGAAGCCACACCCTGCCGGTTTCCTGGTGGTGCACCCGAACCGCGTCACCATCCGGGTACTTGCGTACCAGGCGATGGGCGGAGGAGTTCTCCAGGAACATCAGACCACCCGGACGCAGTGCGGCGGCGGCCGCCTCCAGGGTCCGGGCCTGCTCCCGCTGCTGCAGTACGTGAAAGAGAGTGTTGAACACACAGATCACCGCAGAGTGGCGGGATGCCGCAAGGTTCCGCGTCTCCGTGAAGGAACCGTGCACGGTGGTGATCCGGGCGCCCTCCGGCTTCGCGGCGAGCTTTTCCAGCATGCGTGCGCTGAGGTCGATGCCGCAGACGTCGAGACCCGCGTGGACAAGAGGGATCGCCACACGCCCCGTACCGATCCCGAACTCCACTACGGAGCAGCGTGGCGGAAGCCGATCACGAATGAAGGTGATCATGGGGTGGTCGTCGTCCAGGAGCGGGTACAGGGCGTCATACGCCTCGGCATGGGCGTCGAACTGCTCCTCGGTGGTGTCCATCAATTCCCCTCGCGCGGTGAGGAAGAGGGCACCTCCTCCGTGGCTGGAGGGTCCGCGGGCCAGAAGTCGGCAGGCAGCCCCTGCTCGTTCAGCACTGGGATCCCCGCCCCGACGATGTAGGTGAGGAACTCCTCCCGAGGGTCGATCCTCAACTCCTTCTCCAAGCCGCTGTCGTGGAAGGCGGCGGTCTGGAACGGCCCGAGACCGAGCGCGGTGCAGGTCAGCGCGAACGTCTGGGCGGCATGCCCCACGTTGTAGATCCACAGCCGATAGGCTCTCGGATGGCGGTATTTGGACGCGATCCGGTTCGGCACGGTGGTGAGGAAACACGTAAACGCGCCGTTGACGCAGTGACCCTGCTGGTCGGTCAGGTCGAGTATCTCCTGGCGGGAGAGATCGGACCGGACGAGTTCCAGCGTGTGCTCGGGGCCGCAGTAGTGGTAGAGCCCTTCGGGGATTCCTTCGACATGGAAGCAGGCGACATAGCACTCGACGTCATGCCGCGACCCGCCGGCCGGACTCGCCTTCACCATCTGCACGCCGAGCGGGCCGGTGTCCTGATATCCCAGAGGTGCGAAGCTGTAGTGCAAAACGGTGGAGAACGCTTCCAGCGTCACCGGTGTGTCATGGAACGTCCGGTGGGTACGCCGGTTCTCCAGCGCCGATGACATCGGCGTGGCGATGTCCCGGTGCGGGGGCAGCGGAATGCGGTGGCTGTGCGGGTACCTCTTGTAGAGCGGCGGTGGCGGCCCCTCCCCTGCCACCGCTTCGATGAATTCGCGCGATTGCTCGCTACGGAAGGGCAGGAAATCCGCGTCCCGGGTTGCGAAGTGGAAGGTCCTGGCCTGGGTGCCCCAGGCGTCCCACCAGGATTCGTCGCCGGGTTTCGGCCCCGAGTCCCCGGCGCCGCCCACTTCATCGACGAAACCGGCACCTAGCAGTCCGTTCAAGGTGGCCTCGACGGAGGGCTTTTCGTCGTCCGGGTACTCAGCCACCACGTCCGCCAGTCCGACCGGCTCACGGATCCTGTCGAGCAGTTCCACCACCTGCGGGCCCATCTGGCATTTGATCTCGGATCCGACGCGGCGCGCGACGAGCGTGCCCTCTTCCCATTCCATGTAGATGTGTGGAGCACGCTGGATCTTCATGGCCTGGTTCCTCTCCCACGCGGCGGGGTGGAGGCGGTTGGACCGCCCCACCCCGCGTGTCACGTTCAGACGGCTCCGAATTCAGGAGCGGTTTGCTACGGAGAGCATCTTCGGCTTCTCGGAAACCAGAGTAATCGCCATGCCTACACCTCCCTCGAACCTGGCTTTGGCGTAGGACTCCAGCGTACAACTCGTGCAAGCTCCCGGCCGCTGCGGGCCGCTGCGCACAGCGATCCGACCCCTGCAATTGCAGGTAAAGTGCAATAAAAAAGAGCACCTCAATGGCTCCTCCGATGACGTGTACAGGCGAGCTATTTTGAGCAGAAAAAGATTCTGGGCACCGGACTGCGACACAACGGGTAGCCGACGCTTCACACAGCGGTAAAAACGCAGTGTCGGCCATCGCCCCAGGGCCCCGGATTCGTGGCGGATGGGTGCACCGTCTCGGGACGCGTGCCTGCACAGAGCGGGAGGCTGGTCCAGGTGGTGCAATGGGACTTGCGGGCTGACCGGCCCGTCTGTTCGGACATCGTTGGTGTTTGCCGGAGTTCGCAGCGGAGGAATCCTATGGCCGTCATGCCGGCGTTCGGGGTGAACCGTTTCGACTTCACCTCCCCTCCTGCTTTCGCCGCGGATGTGCGGCGTGCCGAAGAACTCGGCTGGGACTACGCGTTCACCCCGTCGACACCGCTGCTGGTGCGTGACGAGTTCGTGGATCTGGCGTTCGCCGCGGAGCGCACGAAACGCATCGGGCTCGGGCCGCTGATCGTGAACCCGGTGATGCGCCATCCCGCGGTGATCGCCTCGTCGATCGCGACCGTCGCGGACCTCGCACCCGGCCGGACTCTGCTGACCTACGGGGTGGGGGACACAGCCGTCCGGCTCATGGGACGGCACCCGGCCACCGTGGCCCAACTCTCGGACGCGGTCAGCCTGACCAGGGGGCTGCTGTCCGGTGAGGAAATCGAAGTACCGGCCGCCGCGCGACGCGCACGCCTGGTCCATGCCGCACCCGTTCCGGTCTGGGTGGCGGCCGGCGGGCCCCGCACCCTGCGCATGGCAGGCCGGATAGCGGACGGGGTGTTCATCCGAGTCGGCCGCCACCCGGCCAACTTGCGCACGGCCATCGACGCGGTCCGCGCCGGAGCCGCTGAAGCAGGCCGGGAGCCAGGCCAGGTCAAGATCGGGGCGGTGTTCCACACCGTGCTGGACGACGACCCGGAACGAGCCGCGCTGATCAGCCGTTCCGTAGCCGCCGGATATTACGAGTACTCACCTCAGCTGTTCGGTCCCCCAGGATTCGCCTGGAACGGACCGCCCATCGAGGAACTCAAGGAAAAGGTCTGGCCCGACTTCCACCACACCGCGGACATGCCGGCGTCCGGCCGGGTGGTGTCCTTCCTGTCGGACGAGGTCGCGGACGCCTTCGCGCTGCACGGAACGCCGGCGATGATCGCCGGCCAACTGGAACAGGTGCTCGCCGGCGACCTGCCGATCTCGCTGGTCGTCACCCATCCCACCCCGGCCACGCTGCCGGGCAGCGGCCAGTCACCGTTCCTCGAACGCGTCGCCGCCGAAGTCCTCCCGGTCGTCCGCCAGCGTCTCGGCCCCCTGGCAGCCCAACACCGGCCACAGCACGCCCAGCGGGCCCCCGAACAGTGATTCCGGCCGCCTACCGGTGAAGGACTGACTGCCCAGCCGTCGCGGCATGTTGAGCAGGGCGGGGCATCTAGGGCCGCCCCGGATCACCACCGCGCCGCTCAGCGCTCTGGCCGCCCCCCCGGGGGGGGGGGGGGGGGCGCGGGGGGCGCGGGGGGTGGGGGCCC
>NZ_JBHXFA010000045.1:0-7579 GCF_042724175.1 Streptomyces sp. NPDC127084 | reverse complement strand
CGCGTGCCCCCCCGAGCCACGGTTTTGGTTTCGGCGGCGCCCCGCCCCGGCCGCCCCCTGCTTGGGGTGGGGGGGGGCCGCCCCCCGGGGGGGGGGCGGGCCGACCGGCGCCGATTCCCGCGGGTATCGGCTACCGGGGGCCGGGGCGGTGTCCGTGGTTGGGGCGGCCGTGGTCAGGGCGGCCGTGCGGCCGCGTCGGCTTGGGCTTGGGCTCGACGCGCTTGACGGTGGTGGAGCTGCTGGCAGTGCCGGTGGCGATGGTGGTGGTGCCGCCGCCGGTGATCGTGGCGGTGTTCGTCACCCGGGATGGAGCGTTGGAGGCCACGTCGACGGTGAGGCTGATCGGCGGGTAGCTCTCCCCCGGCTCCAGGGCGTCGGTGCGTGTGCAGGTGAGGGTGCCGAGATCGCAGGTCCAGCCAGTGCCGGAGATGCTGACGGCCGTCTGCCCGGGGCCGAGGGTGTCGGTCAGGGTGACCGTGGTGCCGTCCGTGGCCTGGCCGCCGGTGTTGGTCGCGGTCAGCGTGTACGTCCCCTGGCCGGCACAACCCAGGAGGCCGATTCACCGTCTTCCTGGTCCCGCCCATCCAGGGAAAGGTTTTCGCCATGCCCGTGGCCAGATCCGGTTTCAGCATCCTCTCCGAGGACTTCGCCACCGATCCCTACCGCTCCTTCGGTTGGCTGAGGGAACAAGCGCCGGTGCACCACGAGTCGTCGATCGACAGCTACTTCCTCTCTCGCCACGAGGACGTCACGCGGGTGCTGACCGACCATGAGGCGTTCAGTACCGAGATGTTCCAGGTGCGCGCCGAGCCGGTGATGCGCGGACCCGTACTCGCACAGATGACCGGGGCCGAGCACACGGCGAAGCGGAAGATCATCGTCCGCGGCTTCACCGGGGACGCTCTGCGGGAGCAGATACGCGCCATCCGCGCCAATGCCGCGGAGCTCATGGCCCCGTTCCTCACCCGGGGGCGGGTGGATCTCGTCAACGACTTCGGCAGACCTTTCGGCGTGAACGTCACGCTGGACGTGCTCGGCTTGGACAAGGCGGACTGGCGGCAGGTGGCAGCCTGGCACAGCGGGGTCATCGAGTTCATCACCAGCCTGGATCTCACCCCCGAGCGGCATCGGCACTGCCTGGACTGCGCCGAGCAGTTGGAGGCGTACCTCGTCCCCGTCATCCGGCAGCGGCGCCGCCACCCCGGCGATGACCTCATATCCCGACTGTGCACGGCCGAGTTCGACGGTATCGCCCTGAGCGACCGCGAGGTCACCGCGCTGATCATCAACGTACTGGCCGCATCGACCGAGCCCGCCGACAAGACCCTCGCCCTGCTCTTCAGGCATCTGATCGACCACCCTGAGCAGTTGGCCCAGGTCCGCCAGGACCCGGAGCTGCTGCCCGCCGCCATCGCCGAGACCCTGCGTTACACCCCACCGGTCCAGCTCATCCCCCGCCAGGCGGAGCGGGACGCCGTGTTCGCCGGTGTCACCATCCCGGCCGGTGCCACGGTCTTCTGCATGATCGGCGCGGCCAACCGCGACCCGGAAGCCTTCACCGCTCCGGACACCTTCGACATCCACCGCCCGGACCTGAGCACCGCACGCTCCTTCACCGCGGCCGCACAGCACCTGGCCTTCGGTACCGGACTCCACCAGTGCGTCGGGACCGCCTTCGCTCGCGCCGAGATCGAGACCGTCGCCGGGATGCTCCTCCCCCTGCTCGAAAAGGTCCGCTACAGCCCTGGATTCCGATACCGGGAGACCGGCCTGTACACCCGCGGTCCCTCCGCGCTGTCCCTGGACTTCACGCCCGTACTGGATCGTCAGGGTCTCTGAGCAAGGAGGGATGGGGAACCATCGTGGTGTCCGTTGGAGAGAGACTGAGCAGCGCGCGAGACCGGGCCTTCATCGGCCGGGACGAGCAACTGGAGCGCTTCGGGCAGGCTTTGGACGGCGATCCGCAAGCGCCTTTCGCCTTCTATGTGTTCGGCCCCGGAGGCATCGGGAAGTCGACCCTGTTGCGGCGGCTGGCCGACAACGCCCGTACGGCGGGACGGCTGCTCGTGGAGTTGGACGGCCGCTTCGTCAGCCGCGATCCGGCAGACTTCGAGCGCGGGGCCGGCCCCTTCCTTGACGTCCCCGGCACGGTGCTGGTCGTGGACTCCTTCGAGCACTGCCAATGGCTGGAGAGTTGGCTGTGGCACCACTTCCTGCCCCGGGCGGCGGAGAGCACCCTGGTCGTCCTGGCCGGCCGGGTCGCTCCGCAGCCGCAGTGGACCGCCGACCCCGCGTGGACCGGGCTGCTGCACGTCACCGAACTGGAGCCGTTCTCCGAGGAGCAGGCCCGGCGTCTGCTGGCCCTGGCCCGGATCCGGCCGGAGCTACGGGACCGGGTGCTGCGCTTCGCCGGAGGCAACCCGCTGGCCCTGTCCCTGGCTGCTGCCGCGGGGTCGGCCGGCTGCGGCAGGGAGGAGATCTGGGCGCCGTCGGCGGACATCCTGCGGACCCTGCTCACAGGCTTGATCGGCGAGGTGCCCACCGCCGCCCACCGCCGCGCCCTGGAGGTGGCCGCCCAGGCCTACTCGACGTCCGAGGAACTTCTGTCCTCCGTGCTCCCCGACGAGGACGCCCATCTGCTCTTCTCCTGGCTGCGGGACCTGCCCTTCATGGAGTCGACCCATCGCGGGCTGCACCCGCACGACGCCGCACGCGAGACGCTGGCCGCCGACCTGCGCTGGCGAGCACCCAACGCCTTCGCGACAGTGCGCCAGCGGCTTGCGGACGAGTATCTGCGACTGCTGCGCGAAGCGCCCGACGAGCGGGTGTGGACCGTCACCGACGAGCTCTTCTACCTCTTCCGGGAGGCGGCGATTCTGGCGCGGATTCGCACCTGGTCCCGCGAGGACGAGGTGCACGACCGCCCCCTGCACCCGGATGACATCGATGTCATGCTGCGTATGGCGGAGGAGACGGAGGGAGCCGCGTCGGCGGAGCTGGTTCGCTACTGGACGCGGCGCCAACCGGAGGCCTTCAGCGTCTACCGTCTTGTCAGCACGGGCCGCGTCGTGGCCTTCACCGCACGGCTCGCTCTGCCCGCGCCGCCCGATCCCGAGGACGTGGCCACTGATCCCGTCGTCGCCGCGGCCTGGGAGCACACCGAGACCGCCGGGCCTGTGCGCCCTGGCGAGCACATCGGCGTCAGCCGCTTCTCGATCTACCCGGAGCGCTATCAAGTCCCCTCGCGCGTCATCGACCTGAGCAGTTCCCGCGCCCAGGCGGAGTCGGCCCGTGCCCGCGGCCGCGCCTACGGTTTCGCTGTCTTCCGGGATGCCGAGACATGGGGCGAGCGTGTCAGAGGAACGCTCAGCGACACCGGGGCGCGACCGCGGGTCGGTGCGCACACCTACGGGGTGTTCTCCGTCGACTGGCGCCAGGAACCCGTCGAGACGTGGCTTCGGCGTTTCATCTCCGCCACCGAGGTGCCGGTCCGTTCAGGTCCGTCACCCATCTCACGTGCCGCGTTCGACCAGTCCGTGCGTGAGGCGCTGACGCACTGGCGGGACGCGGCCGGATTCGCCGCCTGTGCCCTGATGCGTACCCGGCTCGCCGCCGATTTCGCTGATCCCGTCGAGGAGTTGCGCGCGCTGCTGCGTCAGAGCGTGGACGATCTCGCGGGCGACCCGCGCGGGGTGAAGGCCCGCGAGGCCCTGACGGCGGGCTACTTCTCGGGTGCGCCGACGCAGGAGGCCGCCGCCCGCCGTATCAGCCTTCCGTTCGGCACCTACCGCCGCCACCTGCGCCAGGGTCTTGACCTGCTGTGCGAGGCACTGTGGCAGCGGGAACTGGACGGGCCCGCCGCCACTTCGTAGGCGGCGTCCGGCCGCCGGTGCCCAACCACCGGCGGCCGGGCATCTGGCCGCCGATGGACGTCAGACATCTGACGGCCGGTGGACAGGTGCGGACAGGAGTGGACAGCCCCCGCTCCTGTCCGGCCTGGAAAGTGGACAGTTCCCCGCACGAGTCTGTGCGCCATGAACCTCCACAGCACACCGCCCCGTTCGGGAGCCGTGCTCGCGGCACTCGCCGGGGCCCAGTTCACGGTCATGCTCGCCACCTCGATCGTGAACGTGGCGCTGCCGCAGATCCGCGTCGGAGTCGGCCTGTCGGACGGCGGCACCACCTGGGTGGTCAACGCCTACGGCCTGGCGTTCGGGGCACTGCTCCTGGCGGGCGGCCGGGCGGCCGACCTGCTCGGTCGGCGCCGGGTGCTGATGGCCGGTCTCGGGCTGTTCGCGGTGGCCTCACTGACGGCGGGACTGGCCGGCTCATCGGATGTGCTGATCGCCGCCCGGGCCGCTCAGGGCGTCGGCGCCGCCGCGATAGCCCCCGCCGCGCTCGCCCTGGCCATGGGCCTGTTCCCGTCCGGTGCCGGGCGCGGCAGGGCGCTGGGAGTGTGGGGAGCGGTCTCCGGCGCGGGAGGAGCGGGCGGTGTCCTGCTGGGCGGTGTCCTCACCCAGGCGTGGGGATGGCCGTGGATCTTCCACTCCGTCGCGTTCGGGACCGTACTGGTGCTCGCCGCGGTGGCGGCGCTCATACCGCGGGCGAGCAGTGCCGAGGGCGGGAAGTTCGACCTGCTGGGTACCGTCACCATCACCGTTTCGCTGACCTGCCTGGTGTGGGGTCTGACCACCGCACGCGGAAGCGGCTGGACGGACCCGGGCGTGCTTGGCGCCCTCCTCGGCTCAACCGTACTGCTCGGGGCCTTCGTCGTGATCGAGCGGCGCCGGTCCGACGCGCTGGTGCCGCCACGGCTGTTCCGTACCGGCCGGGTGGCGGCGGGCAATCTGCTGATGGCCCTGCTGGGGTCGGTCTGGATCGCCTTGTTCTTCTTCCTGCCGCTGTACCAGCAACAGGTCCTCGGGATGGGACCTTTGGCCACCGGTGCGGGCCAACTGCCGCTCGCGGCGGCGAATATGCTCGGCGCCTCGCTGGCCCCTCGGGTGTCCCGGCGCATCGGGGACTCCGCGACCGTGATCGCGGCCCTGCTCACCACGGCCGCGGGCATGCTGTGGCTGGCGCGGATCAGCGCCGACGGGAGCTACGTCGGCCACGTACTCGGCCCGAGCATCCTGATCGGCCTCGGTCTCAGCACGGCGTTCGTCCAGCTCACCGCACTCGCCGTGGGTGGCGTCCCGCCCCAGGACGCGGGCCTGGCCGGCGGCCTGGTGAACACCACCCGCCAGGTCGGCGGTGCCATCGGACTCGCCGCTCTGGCCACCCTGGCCGGCACCGTCACCACCCACGCCGCCGTCACTCGCACACCTCAGCTGGAAGCCGTCACCGCCGGCTATCGCGCCGCCTTCACCGTCTCGGCCGCGGTACTCACCGCTGCCGCCCTGCTCGCGCTGCTCCTCACCCGCCGCTCCGGATGGCAGCGGACCGTGGCGACCGCCCCCGCCCGCCGGTCTGCCGAGCCGCGCGCCTCCGCCGTCTCCTGAACCTCCCTGGCCGGCTGGTCCTCACTGACCGGCTGAACCGGTACTACGCAGCTTCACCCACCGGGCATCCGCCCCGGATGAAAGGAACCACGACCCATGGTCACCATCGACGAGACCGCCCCCGCCATCGTCCGTCTGAGCACCGAGATCGAAGCCCCGCTGGCCGCGGTGTGGGAGCTGCACACCGGCATCGCGGCCTGGCCCACCTGGAACACGGACATCGACCGGGCCGAGCTCAACGGCCCGCTGGCTCCCGGCAGCTCCTTCAACTGGCGCACCCACGGCATGGAGATCACCTCCACCGTGCACGAACTCGTCCCCGGCGAGCGGATCGTGTGGGGCGGGCCGTCCGCCGGCATCACCGGCATCCATGTGTGGACGTTCGAGCAGCACGGTGACCACGTCGTCGTCCGCACCGAGGAGTCATGGAGCGGCGCCCCGGTCGAAGCCGCGGTCGACGAGCTCTCCAAGGCCCTCCACGCCTCCCTGGAGAACTGGCTTCGCCAGCTGAAAGACCAGGCCGAGCACCGCATCTGATTGAACATCACACGACTCGACCGCCATACCCATTTCGGAGAAGAGAGCATCATGACCGCCCGAAAGCCCTACCTGACCGGCCACTTCACTCCTGTCGCCGACGAGGTCACCGCCGCCGAACTCACCGTCGAGGGCAGCCTTCCCCCCGAGCTGACCGGCCGTCTGCTCCGCAACGGCCACAACCCCAAGCCCGGCATCACCCCCACCCACTGGTTCAAGGGCAGTGGAATGGTCCACGGCATCCGACTCCGTGAGGGGCGCGCCGAGTGGTACCGCAACCGCTGGGTGCACACCCCCGCCCTCGACGGCGCCCCCTACATGACGGAACACGGCCCCGACCTGACCGCCAGCGCGGCCGGCACCCATGTCATCGAGCACGCCGGGCGACTGCTCGCGCTCTGCGAGGCGAACCTGCCCTTCGAGCTCACCCGGGAGCTGGACACGGTCGGCGCTTACGACTTCGACGGCAAGCTGCGCACGGCGATGACCGCCCACCCCAAGGAGGACCCGGTGACCGGGGAGCTCCACTTCTTCGGGTCCTCGCCGTTCCCGCCGTTCCTGATGTACTACGTCTCCGACGCCAAGGGCGAGATCATGCACAGCGCGGAGGTGCCGGGAGCCACCGCCGCGCTCAAGCACGACTTCGCCATCACCCGCGGCCATGTGGTTTTCGTGGAGGGCAATGTCACCTTCGACCACACAGAGGCGTCCGGTATCCCCTACGGCTGGAGCGACCAGCAGCCCGCCCGTATCGGTGTCATGCCGCGCGGCGACAACGGCGCCCGGCACATCCGCTGGTTCTCCATCGAGCCGGGCAACATGCTGCACGTCTCCAACGCCTATGAGGACACCCAGGGCCGCATCATCCTGGAGGGTCCCACCGTGGACCGGGAGGGCTTCCGGCTCTCCTGGAACTGGTGGATCGGCGCCCCCGGGCGCGGTAGCGAGCCCGTCGCCCGCTCCTACACCCGCCGATGGGTGGTCGACCTGGCGGCGGGAACCGTGGACGAGCAGATCGTGGACGACCTCCCGGTGGAGTTCCCGACCCTGAACGAGGAGTACCTGGGCGCCGAGAACCGCTACCAGTACGCCATCTCCTTCCCCGACGAGAACGGCCTCGGCGGCTACGGCATCGTCAAGTACGACCGCACCACGGGTGCCCGCCGCATCCACCAGGCAGGCGACGCCCGCATGCCCAGCGAGGCGGTCTTCGTACCCGCCGCCGGTGCCACCCGCGAGGACGACGGCTATCTGCTCACCGTCGTGTCCGACCTCAAGCAGGACGCCTCGCAGCTGCTGGTCATCGACGCCTCGGGGCTCGACCGGGTCGCCACCGTCCACCTCCCCCACCGGGTGGGCGCCGGGCTCCACGGCTCCTGGATACCCGACCACACCCTCGACGGCACCCGGAACTGACCTACCGGCCCCGGGGCACAGCCTGCCCCTGCGCGCCCTACCCGCCGGCCGACGCACAGCCGGGGCAGGGGGGGGGGGGGCCCGCGGGCGCCCCCCCGCCGCCGGCGGCCCGCCCCCCCCCCCCC
>NZ_JBHXFA010000044.1:41685-45957 GCF_042724175.1 Streptomyces sp. NPDC127084 | reverse complement strand
GCCATGTGGCGGGGGGCCTTCTGCATGTCCGGCTTCCGGCAGCTCGGCGCGCTCAGCTCCTCTGCGGCTCGGGTACCCGCATCGCGAGGATCGCCATGTCGTCCGATGCCGGTTCCGCCGCGAAGCGTTCGACCGCGCGCAGGATGCGCGCCGCGACCGCCCCGGCCGTGAGACCGGTGCACGTGGTCAGCACGTCCATAAGGCCGTCGTCGCCCAGCATGCGCGTACCCTCACGGCGTTCTGTGACGCCGTCTGTGACGCACAGCAGGACATCGCCTGGGGCCAGAGTGATGTCCTGCTCATAGAGCTCCAGGTCCTCCATCACGCCGAGCAGCGGCTGCGGTTCGGCGGCGGGCTCCACGGTGCCGTCCTGGCACAACCGCAGCGGGAGCGGATGACCGGCGCAGACGACCTTCAGGAGAGCTGAGCCGTCCTCCTGAGGGCGCAGCTCGCCGTACAGCAGGGTGAGGAAGCGACTACGGGCACCTTCGTCGAGGATCGCCGCGTTCAGCCGCTCCAGCACCGCGGGGCCGCCGAAGCCTTCGCGGGCGAGGAGGCGGAGCGCGTGCCGGGCCAGGCCGGTGACGGCGGCGGCCTCGGGACCCGTACCGCAGACATCGCCGATCGCGAAGCCGTAGACGCCGTCGCGGATCGGGAAGAGGTCGTAGAAGTCGCCGCCGACTTCATTGCCTTCGCCCGCCGCGCGGTAGATGACCTCTACTTCCAGGCCCGGTACTTCGGGACGGCTCGGCGGGAGCAGGCTGCGCTGGAGCGACTGGCTGATGGCCGTGCGCTCCGAGTAGAGCCGGGCGTTGTCGAGGGCCAGTGCCGCCCGGCGGGAAAGGTCCTCGGCGAGCTCCAGGATCTCCTGCCGGAAGTGGTCGTCGGACGGTTTGCCGAGGGTCAGCATGCCGATGACGCGGTTGCGTGCGACCAGAGGCAGGACGACCGTTTCGCCGCCGACCGTGGACGCCGTGGCCAGGGACGTACCGACACCCTGTGACGAGGACGGCGAGGACAAGGAGGCCGCTCCCATCCCCAGTTCACGCATCGAGGTGCGCAGCGCGGCCTGGTGGGCGGCGTCGGCCGGAGCGTTCCATACGCGAGCACCGGGAGTGGGCTCCGGAACCGGCGGGGGAATCTTGGCGAGGAGGGCCTTGAGGCCGTCGATGCGATCCTCGTCCTCGTGCAGCACATAGGAGAGGTACGGCTCCGAGGACTGGTCCGCGATGGTGTAGACGGCGCACCAGGTGGCCAGTGTGGGCACGGTCATCTGTGCCATGAGGGCCAGCGTCTGATCGCGGTCGAGCGTGCCCGCCAGCAGGTCGGACGCCTCGACCAGGAAGCTCAGTGAACCCCTGCGGAGCCTTTCCAGCTCGCCGAGCCTGGCGGACTCGACGGCGAGTGCGATGCGGTCGGCGGCGAACTGGAGCCGCAGGGCTTCTTCGTTGGAGTAGCGGCCTCCGGCTTCCGTGGCGACTCCGAGTGAGCCGGTGAGCCGGCCTTCGACCTTCAGGGGGACCGTCACCACGGAGCGCATTCCGGTGCCGTCGAGGAGGGGCACGGCGCCGGGCACGGCGCTGAGGTCCTCGTGGACGGCGGGCATCCGGGCGGAGCCGTAGCGGCCGGTGCCCGCCTCGACGGGCACGCGGGCGAAACGCTGACGGGCGGAGGGAAGCCCTGTGGTGGCCCGTACTTCGAGTTCTGTCTCGTCGTCAGTGGCCAGCAGCAGGAAGGCGGAGTCGGCGTCGAGCATGTCGCGGGCCCGCTCGACGGTGCGCTGGAGCAGCCCGTCCAGGTCGTCCGGGGCCGGTGAGCCGATGAACACCTCGAAGGGGTCGGCGTTGCGGGTCTCTGTTCCCGTGCCGTCGCTGGGGGATACGCGCGCCGGCGGCTGGATCACTGCGCGCTCGTAGTCGCGGACGAGGAGGCAGACGGTGGAGGCCTCGCCGTTGGTGTCGCGGACCCGGAGGTGGGAGGCGTATACAGCGATGACCCGACCGTCGGTATCGCGGATGCCGTAGCTGCCCTCCCACCGTGACAGTTGGAGCGCCTCGGCGATTCCGGTGCCGATTCCGGGAGTGTGGGGCCAGGCGGCGAGGTCGCCGAGCGGTTTGCCGACCACCTGGTCGGCCACGTATCCGAAGAGGTGCCGGGCGTCGTCGTTCCAGGAACTGATGGCGCCGTTGCGGTCGATCTGGACGACGGCCACCCTGACCCGCTCGTCGGAGACCGGGAGGAGGTCGATGGGGAGTACGGGGCCCGCCGAGCGGGTCCCGACCGGGCGCTGCGGCAGATCGAGCTGGAACCAGACCTGCTTGCTGGCGGCCGAGTACTCGACGCCCCACCGTGTCGCCAGGGCGGCGCAGAGCAGCAGGCCGCGCCCGTTCTCGCGGTCGGGGTGGGCGACGGTCCGGCCACCGCCCTGGACGGGGATCTCGCGCTCGGGGTAGCGGTCGCCGACCTCGACCCGCACGCCGTCCGGGGTGCGCAGGCAGAGTACGTCCGCGGCGGTGCCGGCATGGATGACCGCGTTGGTGACGAGTTCGCTGGTGAGGACCACCGCGTCATCGACGACTTCGGCGTAACCCCAGCCCTGGAGCGTGTCCCGGACGAAGGCGCGGGCTGAGGCGACCGACCGTCCGACGGGGTCGAAGCTGGCAGCCGCCCGCGCGGTGATCACGGAACTCTTCGTACGCGTCTCGACGCCCGGCTCTGCCATGGTCGGTGCCTGCCCCTCCCGGTACCCGGTCGTTGTCCTCGCGGTCCTCGCGCCTCACCACCCCTGCCGGGCGACTGGGGGCGGTTGGACAGCCGGATGCCAGGTTACTTACCTTCGCTGTCCGAGCGGATGCCGGTCGCGGCCGTTTCCGCCCTCCGGGTGTGGGGACGCTATGCGAAGCCGCCGAACTGTTATGGCCTGGTTCGGCTGCGGTGAAACACTGGGAACCATTCCTTGAGAACAGCCCGAGCATGACGTAACCCTGCGGGAGGGACACGGTGGAGTCTGGTGCAGCGGCGCGGGGCACGACCACGCGCGCACAAGACGGACAGTCCCGGAAAAAACAACCACGGGGCGCGACGGCGGCGGTGGACGCTGCGGCTCTGAACCGGCTGCTCGCGGCGCTGGTCGCGATGCGGGACGGGAACTTCCGCAAGCGGCTGACGGTCTCGGGCGACGACGTCATGGCCCAGATCGCGGCGGTCTTCAACGAGGTCGCCGACCGCAATCTGCATCTCACCGGTGAGCTCGCACGCGTTCGGCGTGTCGTGGGGCGTGAGGGAAAGCTCACCGAGCGGCTTGAGCCGGGTGCCTGCGAGGGTTCCTGGGCCGCCGCGATCGAGGCGTCCAACGCGCTCGTGGACGATCTGGCCCGGCCGGTGTCGGAGGTCAGCCGGGTGCTGTCGGCGGTCGCCGATGGTGACCTGGAACAGCGCATGGAACTGCGCTCGCATACGGCCGACGGGCCTGATGGCGCGGTGCGCCCGCTGCGTGGTGAGTTCCTGAAGGTGGCCAGGACCGTCAACAACCTGGTGGACCAGTTGTCGGCGTTCACCGACGAGGTGACGCGGGTCGCACTGGAGGTCGGTACCGAGGGGAAGCTCGGCGGCCAGGCGCAAGTGCGAGGTATGTCCGGTTCGTGGAAAGACCTCACGGATTCGGTGAACACGATGGCGTACCGGCTGACGGCCCAGGTGCGTGATATTGCTCTCGTCACCACGGCGGTGGCCAAGGGTGATCTGTCGCGGAAGGTCACCGTCCATGTGGCCGGTGAGATGCTCCAGCTGAAGAACACCGTCAACACGATGGTGGATCAGCTGTCCTCGTTCTCGTCAGAGGTGACGAGGGTCGCGCGTGAGGTGGGCACGGAGGGCGAGCTCGGCGGCCAGGCGACCGTGCCCGGTGTCGCCGGTGTGTGGAAGGACCTCACCGACTCCGTCAACACGATGGCGGGCAACCTCACCTCCCAGGTGCGTGGCATCGCCGAAGTCACCACGGCGGTGGCCAACGGTGATCTGTCGCAGAAGGTCACGGTGAGCGCGCGCGGCGAGGTGGCGCAGCTGGCCGAGACGATCAACCAGATGACCGAGACGCTGCGCACCTTCGCGGACGAGGTGACTCGGGTGGCCAGCGAGGTCGGCGCCGAGGGTCTGCTGGGTGGTCAGGCGCAGGTGCCGGGCGCGGCGGGTACGTGGAAGGACCTGACCGACTCGGTCAACACCGTGTTCCGCAACCTGACCACGCAGGTGCGGGATATCGCGCAGGTGACG
>NZ_JBHXFA010000044.1:0-41588 GCF_042724175.1 Streptomyces sp. NPDC127084 | reverse complement strand
ACGACGGCGGTCGCGAACGGTGATCTGTCGCAGAAGGTCACGGTCGATGTGGCCGGGGAGATGCTGGAGCTGAAGAACACCGTCAACACGATGGTGGAGCAGCTCCAGTCGTTCGGTTCGGAAGTGACCCGGGTGGCCCGGGAGGTCGGCGTCGAGGGCCGGCTCGGTGGTCAGGCGCAGGTGCCGGGCGCGGCGGGTACGTGGAAGGACCTGACCGACTCGGTCAACACGGCGTTCCGCAACCTCACCGGTCAGGTGCGGGATATCGCGCAGGTGACGACGGCGGTCGCGAACGGTGATCTGTCGCAGAAGGTCACGGTCGATGTGGCCGGGGAGATGCTGGAGCTGAAGAACACCGTCAACACGATGGTGGCGCAGCTCTCCTCGTTCGCGGACCAGGTCACGGGTATGGCGCGTGACGTGGGCACGGAGGGCCGGCTCGGCGGTCAGGCGCGGGTGCCCGGGGCGTCCGGCACGTGGAAGGAGCTCACCGACTCCGTCAACTTCATGGCCGGGAACCTGACGTCGCAGGTGCGGCAGATCGCGCAGGTGACGACGGCGGTGGCGCGCGGTGATCTGTCGCAGAAGATCGATGTCGACGCGCGGGGCGAGATCCTCGAGTTGAAGAACACCATCAACACGATGGTGGACCAGCTCTCGTCGTTCGCGGACCAGGTGACGCGGGTGGCCCGTGAGGTGGGCACCGACGGCCGGCTCGGCGGCCAGGCTCAGGTGCAGGGCGTCGCCGGTGTGTGGCGTGATCTGACCGACTCCGTGAACGGAATGGCGGGGAACCTCACCGCGCAGGTCCGCAATATCGCCCAGGTCGCCACGGCGGTGGCGCGCGGTGATCTGTCGCAGAAGATCGATGTCGACGCGCGGGGCGAGATCCTCGAGTTGAAGAACACCCTCAACACGATGGTGGACCAGCTCTCGTCGTTCGCGGACCAGGTGACGCGGGTGGCCCGTGAGGTGGGCACCGAGGGCATCCTCGGCGGTCAGGCGGAGGTGCAGGGCGTCTCCGGTACCTGGAAGGACCTCACCCAGTCCGTCAACTTCATGGCGAACAACCTCACCTCGCAGGTGCGCAACATCGCAGAGGTGACGAAGGCGGTCGCGAAGGGCGATCTGTCGAAGAAGATCACTGTCGATGCCAAGGGCGAGATCCTCGAACTGGTGACGACCGTCAACACGATGGTGGACCAACTGTCCAACTTCGCCGACGAGGTGACCCGGGTGGCCCGCGAGGTGGGCACCGAGGGCATCCTCGGCGGTCAGGCGCGGGTGCGCGGCGCCACCGGTATCTGGAAGGACCTGAGCGACAACGTCAACACCATGGCGGCCAATCTGACCAGCCAGGTGCGGAACATCTCGAGGGTGTCGTCCGCGGTCGCGAACGGTGATCTGACCAAGAAGGTGACGGTCGAGGCGCGCGGCGAGGTCGCCGAGCTCGCCGACACGGTCAACACCATGGTGACCACGCTGTCGTCGTTCGCCGACGAGGTGACCCGGGTGGCCCGTGAGGTGGGTACGGAGGGCGAGCTGGGCGGTCAGGCGCGGGTGCCCGGGGTGTCCGGGACGTGGAAGGACCTCACCGAGTCCGTGAACTCGATGGCGTCCAACCTGACCGGCCAGGTGCGTCAGATCGCCGCGGTCACGACCGCCATCGCCAAGGGCGATCTCACCAAGAAGATCGACATCGACGCTCGCGGTGAGATCCTCGAACTGAAGAACACCATCAACACGATGGTCGACCAGCTGTCGTCGTTCGCGGAAGAGGTCACCCGGGTGGCCCGCGAGGTGGGTACGGACGGCATGCTGGGCGGCCAGGCGCGGGTGCGGGACGTCGACGGCACCTGGCGCGACCTCACCGAGTCGGTGAACGAGATGGCCGGGAACCTGACCCGGCAGGTGCGGGCGATCGCGGCCGTCGCCACGGCCGTGACCCGAGGTGACCTCAACCTCAAGATCGACGTGGACGCGGCCGGTGAGATCCAGGTGCTGCAGGACAACATCAACACGATGATCGCCAACCTGCGTGACACCACCCTCGCCAACAAGGAGCAGGACTGGCTCAAGGGCAATCTGGCCCGTATCTCCGGTCTGATGCAGGGCCGCCGGGATCTCGACGATGTCGCGTCGCTCATCATGAGCGAGCTGACACCGGTGGTCACGGCGCAGCACGGCGCGTTCTTCGTGGCGATGCCGACGGGCGGCGGAGACCTGGGCTCGCAGGTCGAGGGCGGCTCGTACGAGCTGGTGATGCGGGGGAGTTACGGATACACGGGCGCGATGCCCACGTCGTTCCGGCCGGGAGAGACTCTGATCGGTACGGCGGCCGAGGAGAAGCGGACCATCCAGGTCAGTGTGCCGCCGGGCTATCTGAAGATCTCGTCGGGGCTCGGCGAGGCCCCGCCCGCCTATGTGATCGTGCTGCCGGTCCTCTTCGAGGGGAGGACGCTCGGGGTGATCGAGCTGGCGTCGTTCCAGCCGTTCACGCATATCCAGCGGGACTTCCTCAACCAGATCGCCGAGATGATCGCGACGAGCGTCAACACCATCAGCGTCAACACCAAGACCGAACTGCTCCTCAAGCAGTCGCAGGAACTGACGGAGCAGCTGCGCGAGCGTTCCGCGGAGCTGGAGAACCGGCAGCGGGCCCTTCAGTCGTCGAATGCCGAACTGGAGGAGAAGGCCGAGCTGCTCGCCCAGCAGAACCGCGACATCGAGGTGAAGAACACCGAGATCGAGGAGGCGAGGCAGGTGCTGGAGGAGCGGGCCGAGCAGCTCGCCGTCTCCATGCGCTACAAGTCGGAGTTCCTGGCGAACATGTCGCACGAGCTGCGTACCCCGCTGAACTCGCTGCTGATCCTGGCCAAGCTGCTGGCCGACAACGCCGATACCAACCTCACCCCGAAGCAGGTGGAGTTCGCCGAGACCATCCACGGCGCGGGGTCCGATCTGCTGCAGCTCATCAACGACATCCTCGATCTGTCGAAGGTCGAGGCGGGCAAGATGGACGTCAGCCCCTCCCGGATCGCCCTGGTGCAGTTGGTCGACTATGTGGAGGCCACCTTCCGGCCGCTCACCGCCGAGAAGGCGCTCGACTTCTCGGTGCGGGTCTCGCCTGAACTCCCGACCACGTTGCACACCGACGAGCAGCGGCTGCTCCAGGTGCTGCGGAATCTGCTGTCGAACGCGGTGAAGTTCACCGACGCCGGATCGGTCGAACTGGTTATCCGACTGGCAAACAGCGATGTGCCGCAATCGATCCGTGAGCAGTTGCTGGAGGCGGGAACGCTGCGTGAGGCCGACGGCGATCTCATCGCCTTCTCGGTGACCGACACCGGGATCGGGATCGCCGCCAGCAAGATGCGGGTGATCTTCGAGGCGTTCAAGCAGGCGGACGGCACGACGAGCCGCAAATACGGCGGCACGGGCCTTGGACTCTCCATCAGCCGGGAGATCGCCAGGCTGCTCGGCGGCGAGATCCACGCGGCGAGTGAGCCCGGCCGCGGCTCCACTTTCACTCTGTATCTGCCGAGTGAACTCCCGCTGGGCTATGTGCAGCTCGCCCCGGGTTTCGATGAGCAGCAGGCGGCGGGCGGCGATCCGGCGGCACTCGAGGCGAACGGTGCGGCACCCCACCCGGGTGCTCAGCCCACCGCGGGAGGGGATTCACAGTCCGGCCCCGCGGTGCTCTTCCGGCGCCGCCGCAAGTCGCTCGGGGGCCCGGATCTCAGGGCGGCGCTCCCCGGGCAGACGGGGGCGGCGGGGGAGTCGTGGAACGGCCGGCACACGCAGGACGGGCCGCATGAGCCGCGCCGGACCTTCGAGTTCCACAGTGAGAAGGTGCTGATCGTGGACGACGACATCCGCAACGTGTTCGCGCTGACGAGCGTGCTGGAGCAGAACGGCCTGTCCGTGCTGTACGCGGAGAACGGCAGGGAAGGCATCGAAGTCCTGGAACAGCACGACAATGTCGCGGTCGTGCTGATGGACATCATGATGCCCGAGATGGATGGATACGCCACGACGTCGGCGATCCGCAGGATGCCGCAGTTCGCCGGTCTTCCCATCATCGCTCTCACCGCGAAGGCGATGAAGGGCGACCGGGAGAAGGCCATCGAATCGGGTGCCTCCGACTATGTCACCAAGCCGGTCGACCCTGATCATCTGCTCACGGTCATGGAGCAGTGGATGCGCGGCAAGTGACGGCGTCCGGCGACCGGCGTCCGCGGATCACGGTCCGGTTCCGGTGAACACGGGTCCGGTTCCGGGGGGTCGTGGGTCTGGTCGCCGGCTCACGGGTTCCCAGGGCCGCTGACTGACTGTCGCCGGTGGTGTGTGAGGGGGCGGGATTCGGGGAACCTTCTGGTCTCCTGCGGCGTTTCTGCTACGTACACAGTGACATCGCGGTGACAGGGTGTGGCGATGGGCGGGGTGCGGCTACCATGACCGGCACAAGGATGGGCGACGTAAGGGGTCGCCCCCTGGGGCGGCGCCCGGTGCTTACCCTGGCCCTTCGGGTCGGGGTGACCCCAAGCCGGGACGAGGAGGGCGAGGCATGGTGCAGAAGGCCAAGATCCTCCTGGTCGATGACCGGCCGGAGAATCTGCTGGCGCTGGAGGCCATCCTCTCTGCGCTCGATCAGACACTGGTCCGCGCATCGTCAGGAGAAGAGGCGCTCAAGGCGCTTCTGACGGATGACTTCGCGGTCATTCTCCTGGACGTCCAGATGCCGGGCATGGACGGATTCGAGACCGCCGCGCACATCAAGCGGCGCGAGCGGACCCGTGACATCCCGATCATCTTCCTGACCGCGATCAACCACGGCCCGCACCACACCTTCCGCGGTTACGCCGCGGGCGCGGTGGACTACATCTCCAAGCCGTTCGACCCATGGGTGCTTCGCGCCAAGGTCTCCGTCTTCGTGGACCTTTATATGAAGAACTGTCAGCTGCGCGAGCAGGCCGCGCTGCTCCGCCTCCAGTTGGAGGGCGGCCAGGTCGGCGCCGGGGACACCAAGGAGCCCGCGGGACTGCTCGCCGAACTCTCCGCGCGACTCGCGGCCGTTGAGGAGCAGGCGGAGGCCCTGTCCAAGCAGCTCGACGACGAATCGGCGGATGCCGCCGCTGTCGCCACCGCCGCCCATCTGGAGCGCAAGCTCACCGGACTGCGCCGAGCCCTGGACGCCCTGGAACCGGGTACCGGAAGCGGTGCCCCCACCCTCCCGTCACAGAACTGACCTGCCCGCGGCAGTCCTGAGTGCGTAGTACGTCCGTATTACGTTTGAACGGACGTCAGTTTCCGTACGCGGCAGGGGCGACACGAAAGGGTGAAGCGGTGGGCACGCGTGTCCACCGCCGGTCACACCGGTAACCTCACCATCATGGCCTCTCGTACGTCCGGCAAGGGTTCCCAGGGCACGGCGGGCACCGCGCAGCCGCGGGCCGGCCGTACCACCGCTGCCGCGAAGAAAGCGGCACCCGCCAAGAAGGCACCGGCCAAGAAGACAGCTGCCCGGAAGCCGGCGCCCGCGAAGAAGGCGTCGGCCAGGAAAGCCGCGCCCAAGGCCGCCCCGAATCCCACCGGGGGCGTGATCTGGCTGCTGCGCGCCGTGTGGATGGGGCTGGCGCACGCGGTCGGCGCCATGTTGCGAGGGATAGGGCGCGGAGCCAAGGGGCTCGACCCGGCGCATCGCAAGGACGGTGTCGCGCTCCTGCTGCTCGGACTCGCGCTGGTCGTCGCCGCGGGGACCTGGTCCCATCTGCGCGGCCCGGTCGGGGATCTCGTGGAGATGCTCGTCACGGGAGCCTTCGGCCGGCTCGATCTGCTTGTGCCGATACTGCTCACCGCGGTCGCCGTGCGGCTGATCCTCTACCCCGAGAGGCCTGAGGCCAACGGCCGTATTGTCATCGGTCTGTCCGCACTGGTCGTCGGGGTGCTGGGCCAGGTCCACATCGCCTGCGGCTCGCCGGGCCGCGGTGAGGGCACCGAGGCCATCCAGGACGCCGGCGGCCTGATCGGCTGGGGTGTTTCCAGGCCGCTGGTCTTCGCCACGGGCGAGGTGCTCGCCGTGCCCCTGCTGGTGCTGCTGACCGTCTTCGGGCTGCTGGTCGTCACCGCGACACCGGTCAACGCGATCCCCCGGCGGCTACGCGCGCTCGGTGTGAAGCTCGGAGTCCTGGACCCGCCTTACGAGGCGGGCGTGGCGGGGGAGGCGGACGAGCGCGCCGACGACGAGTGGCGCGACGCCCCGGCAGCACGGCCCTCGCGTCGCCGGGCGGCCGGGGCGGCGGCGGACGCCCACGGTGCCGGGGAGGCCGAGGAAGCCGCGCTGTCGCGACGCCGGCAGTCGCACGGTGCTCCGGCGCGGCCCGGCACGGGCCGTCCCATGGACGCCATCGACGTGGCCGCGGCTGCCGCCGCCGCCCTCGACGGCGCCGTGCTGGGTGGGATGCCGCCGTCGCCGGTCGTCGCCGACCTGACCCGGGACCTCAGCGTGGAGCGGGAGCGCGCCGCCGGGCCCGTCCCGGGGGCGCGTACCGAGCAGCCGCCCGCCCCGCGCGGGGCGGTACCGGACCTGACCAAGCCGTCCCCCGACGAGTCGGTGCCGCTGCCCCCGCGGGCCGAGCAGCTCCAACTGTCCGGTGACATCACCTATGCGCTGCCCTCGCTGGACCTGCTGGAGCGCGGCGGGCCCGGAAAGACCCGCAGTGCCGCCAATGACGCGATCGTCGCCTCGCTGACGAACGTCTTCGCGGAGTTCAAGGTCGACGCGGCGGTCACGGGCTTCACCCGCGGCCCGACGGTCACCCGCTACGAGGTCGAGCTCGGCCCGGCGGTCAAGGTCGAGCGGATCACCGCCCTGACCAAGAACATCGCCTATGCCGTGGCCAGCCCCGATGTACGGATCATCTCGCCGATCCCGGGCAAGTCCGCGGTGGGTATCGAGATCCCCAACACCGACCGCGAGATGGTCAACCTCGGCGATGTGCTGCGGCTCGCCGACGCGGCGGGCGACGACCACCCCATGCTGGTGGCGCTCGGCAAGGACGTGGAGGGCGGCTATGTGATGGCCAACCTCGCCAAGATGCCGCACGTCCTCGTCGCCGGTGCCACCGGTTCGGGCAAGTCCTCCTGCATCAACTGCCTGATCACCTCGGTGATGATCAGGGCGACCCCGGAGGACGTACGGATGGTCCTGGTCGACCCCAAGCGGGTCGAGCTGACCGCCTACGAGGGCATCCCGCACCTGATCACGCCGATCATCACCAACCCCAAGAGGGCCGCCGAGGCACTCCAGTGGGTGGTGCGTGAGATGGATCTGCGCTATGACGACCTCGCCGCGTACGGCTTCCGGCATATCGACGACTTCAACGCGGCGGTACGGCGTGGCAAGGTCACTCCGCCCGAGGGCAGCGAACGCGAGCTCCAGCCGTACCCCTATCTCCTGGTGATCGTGGACGAGCTCGCTGACCTGATGATGGTCGCTCCCCGGGACGTCGAAGACGCCATCGTCCGTATCACCCAGCTCGCACGCGCGGCGGGCATCCATCTGGTGCTGGCCACCCAGCGGCCGTCCGTCGACGTGGTCACCGGTCTCATCAAGGCCAATGTGCCGTCCCGGCTCGCGTTCGCGACCTCCTCGCTCGCCGACAGCCGGGTCATCCTCGACCAGCCGGGTGCCGAGAAGCTGATCGGCAAGGGCGACGGGCTCTTCCTCCCCATGGGGGCGAGCAAGCCGACCCGTATGCAGGGCGCCTTCGTGACCGAGGAGGAGGTCGCCGCCGTCGTCCGGCACTGCAAGGACCAGATGGCCCCGGTCTTCCGGGACGACGTGGTGGTCGGCACCAAGCAGAAGAAGGAGATCGACGAGGACATCGGCGACGATCTCGACCTGCTCTGCCAGGCGGCCGAGCTGGTGGTGTCCACCCAGTTCGGCTCGACGTCGATGCTCCAGCGCAAGCTGCGGGTCGGCTTCGCGAAGGCGGGCCGGCTGATGGACCTCATGGAGTCCCGGAACATCGTGGGACCCAGCGAGGGCTCGAAGGCGCGCGACGTGCTGGTGAAACCCGACGAACTGGATGGAGTGCTGGCGGTGATACGGGGGGAGGCTCAACCGTAGAAAAAGTGAGGCAACCGTTTCACTTGGTCATACGTCAAGTTGGAGAGAGGGCCAGGAGCTCCCTGTCCCACCCTCCCGCTGTCCGGCCATTCTGATGGCGTACAAACGGCATCCGCCCGGTTGCCCCACCCTTTCGTACCACCCCTAGACTGAACCTCCAGCAGGTGGTTACACGCTCGAAAGGCGCACTCGTGTCCATCGGCAACTCCCCCGAAGACGGACGGCCTTCGATCGCGCAGGACCGTTCTTCGATCGAAGATGATCGACCTTCGATCGGTCGTGCGCTGCAAGATGCCCGCAGCCTGGCAGGCCTGACCGTTGACGAGGTCAGTACGTCCACCCGTGTCCGGGTCCCCATCGTGCAGGCGATCGAACAGGACGACTTCTCCCGCTGCGGTGGCGACGTGTACGCGCGCGGCCACATCGGGACGCTCGCCCGTGCCGTTGGACTCGATCCGGCCCCGCTGGTGGCGCAGTACGACGCCGAACACGGTGGCAGGCCGTCTCCGACGCCCGCCGCGCCGCTCTTCGAGGCGGAACGTATCCGCCCAGAGCCCAGGCGCCCGAACTGGACCGCCGCGATGGTCGCGGCGATCGTCGCCGTCATCGGTTTCGCCGCCTTCACGCTCTTCAGCGGCAATGACACGGCCAAGACCACCAAGAACGTCGCCGAGGGCGCCGCTCCCGCCAAGGCCAGTGCGAAGCCGCCCGCGAGCCAGCAGCCGGCGCAGCCCCTGCCCGAGCAGCCCGAGCCCGCCAAGCCGGACCCCTCGGACAGCGCGATCGCCGCGGTCCCGCAGGACAAGGTCACGGTCAAGGTGTCCGCCGTCAGCGACAAGAGCTGGATCTCCGCCAAGTCCGCGAACGGGAAGCTGCTCTTCGACGGGCTGCTCAACGAAGGGGAGTCCAAGACCTTCCAGGACGACGAGCGGCTGGATCTCATCCTGGGCAACGCTGGTGCGATCGAGCTGTTCGTGAACGGCAAGAAGGTCGAAGACAAGTTCGAGCTCGGTCAGGTCGAGCGGCTCGCCTACACAAAGGGCGACCCCGAGGTGGGCTGAGCCGCCCTCGGCCGGGGCCCGCTCGACTCGCTTGCGCGAAGGTGGGCCGCCCGTCGGATCGGAGGCACACGAGACCGGTCCGCCGGTGCGGTCGGCCGCACCGGCACACACACCGGCTGAGCCGGTTCGCACGCCGGCGGTCGGACCCCGTACGCCAGCGCTCCGTGCGGTCGCCCCGCATGCCCCTACCCCGCTGATCCGTAGGGCCGCACCTCGCCGATCCCGGGGCTCACGCCCCCGGGCGGCCTCGCGGATCAGGCGCGGGCTGGGACGAAGTAGTCTTGAGCCCATGCCCGAACGCCGTACCGTCGCCCTTGTCACTCTTGGCTGCGCCCGTAACGAGGTGGACTCGGAGGAGCTCGCAGGCCGCCTGGCAGCGGACGGCTGGGAGCTCGTCGAAGAAGCCGCCGACGCTGACGTCGCCGTCGTCAACACCTGCGGTTTTGTCGAAGCCGCCAAGAAGGACTCCGTCGACGCACTGCTCGAAGCCAATGATCTGAAGGACCACGGCCGCACCCAGGCCGTCGTCGCCGTCGGATGCATGGCCGAGCGCTACGGCAAGGAGCTCGCCGAAGCGCTGCCCGAGGCGGACGGCGTGCTCGGCTTCGACGACTACGCCGATATCTCCGACCGGCTCCAGACCATCCTCAGCGGCGGCATCCACGCCTCGCACACCCCGCGTGACCGGCGCAAGCTGCTGCCGATCAGTCCGGCGGAGCGGCAGGCGACCGCGGTCTCGCTGCCCGGCCACGCCCAGGCCCCGGAGCCGGAGAGCGTGCCGGCGGACCTGCCGGAGGGCCTCGCGCCTGCCTCCGGCCCGCGCGCCCCGCTGCGCCGGCGCCTGGACAGCAATCCCGTCGCCTCTGTGAAGCTGGCCTCCGGCTGCGACAGGCGCTGCTCCTTCTGCGCCATCCCGTCGTTCCGGGGCTCGTTCATCTCCCGTCGCCCCAGTGATGTCCTCGGCGAGACTCGGTGGCTCGCCGAGCAGGGCGTCAAGGAGATCATGCTGGTCTCCGAGAACAACACCTCCTACGGCAAGGACCTCGGCGACATCCGTCTGCTGGAGACGCTGCTGCCGGAGCTCGCCGCCGTCGACGGAATCGAGCGGATCCGCGTCAGCTATCTCCAGCCCGCGGAGATGCGCCCTGGACTGATCGACGTGCTCACGTCCACGGAGAAGGTGGCCCCGTACTTCGACCTGTCCTTCCAGCACAGCGCTCCGGGCGTGCTCCGGGCGATGCGGCGCTTCGGGGACACGGACCGGTTCCTGGAACTGCTGGACACGATCCGCGCCAAGGCGCCGACGGCCGGGGTGCGCTCGAACTTCATCGTGGGCTTCCCCGGTGAGACCGAGGCCGACGTCGCCGAGCTGGAGCGCTTCCTCACGGCCGCGCGTCTGGACGCCATCGGGGTGTTCGGCTACTCCGACGAGGAGGGCACCGAAGCCGCCACGTACGAGGCCAAGCTCGACCAGGACACCGTGGACGAGCGCCTCGCGCTGCTCTCCCGGCTCGCCGAGGAGCTCACCGCCCAGCGTGCGGAGGAGCGGATCGGAGAGACCCTGGAGGTACTGGTCGAGTCGGTGTTCGACGGGGCTGGGAGTGATGATCCCGACGACTCCCTGGACGAGGACGAGTACGCGGCGGTGGGACGTGCCGCGCACCAGGCTCCGGAGACCGACGGTCAGGTGATCTTCACGGCTGCCGACGGCCTGGTGCCCGGACGTATGGTCGAGGCGAAGGTCGTGGGCACCGAAGGCGTCGACCTGGTGGCCGAGGTCGTATCGGAGCGGTGTGAGGAGGCAGCCAGATGACGGGAGTCCCGGCGTCCGCGGCGGGCGGGACCGGCAGGCCCGCGCCCGGCGGCAAGCTGGGTGCCGCTGCCGTCAACCAGGCCAGCCTGTGGAACATCGCCAACATCCTCACCATGGTGCGGCTGCTGCTGGTGCCGGGGTTCGTGATCCTGCTGCTCCAGAACGGCGGCTACGACCCGGCCTGGCGCGCCTGGGCGTGGGCGGCGTTCGCCGTGGCCATGATCACCGACCTGTTCGACGGGCATCTCGCCCGTACGTACAACCTGGTCACGGACTTCGGGAAGATCGCCGACCCGATCGCCGACAAGGCGATCATGGCCGCGGGCCTGATCTGCCTCTCGGCGCTCGGGGACCTGCCCTGGTGGGTCACGGGGGTGATCCTCTTCCGTGAGCTCGGGATCACGTTGATGCGCTTCTGGGTGATCCGGCACGGGGTGATTCCCGCGAGCCGCGGC
Organism: Streptomyces sp. NPDC127084; assembly: GCF_042724175.1. NCBI lineage: Bacteria > Bacillati > Actinomycetota > Actinomycetes > Kitasatosporales > Streptomycetaceae > Streptomyces > Streptomyces sp. NPDC127084. Next base: position 30,128 of record NZ_JBHXFA010000044.1, on the reverse strand, counting down.
GGAAAGATGAAGACGCTGGCACAGGGCACGGCGGTCGGGATGTACGTCCTCGCGCTGACCGGGCCTCTGGCAACCCTGCGCTGGTGGGTGATGGCCGTGGCGGTCGTCCTCACGGTGGTCACAGGGCTTGACTACGTACGGCAGGCCGTGGTCCTGCGGCGCAGGGGGCTCGCGGCCGAGCGGGAGGCGGTGCGGGCGGGCGACCGGAAGGACGCCTCGGAGACGGCGCGATGAACGCGGCTCCCGGTGCGACGGACGGCGTCTTCGACGGCGTCGCGGCCCGGGTGCTGGGGCTGCTCGCCGAGCGCGGTGAGACCCTGGCCGTCGCGGAGTCCCTGACCGGTGGGCTGGTGGCCGCCGAGCTGACCGCGGTTCCCGGGGCCTCGAAGTCCTTCCGCGGGTCCGTGACGGCCTATGCGACGGCCGTGAAGCGCGATCTCCTGGGAGTCGACTCCGCGCTGCTGGCCCTGCGTGGTGCGGTCGATCCCGATGTGGCGGCCCAGATGGCCGCAGGTGTGAAGGCCGGTCTCGGTGCCGGCTGGGGCATCGCGACCACGGGGGTCGCGGGGCCGGAGCCCCAGGACGGGCAGCCCGTCGGGACGGTCTTCGTGGCCGTCGCGAGACCGGACGGAACGCGGAAAGCGATCTCACTGCGGTTGAACGGCGGCCGTGCGGAAATCCGTAGAGAGAGTGTACGGAGCGTGCTTGAGCTGCTCTCCGGCGAACTCTCGGAGAATGGGCGGGCACAGGATACGGAACAGAACGGGGGGACTTGATGTTTGCAGCCCTGAGTGAACACGTCATCGCTCCCCGCACGGCCGCAGCGCGAGGCGGTACGGTGGGGCGTGAAGGATGCGGCTACGCGGTCCGAGGAGGGAGCCACCGATGATTCTGCTCCGTCGCCTGCTGGGTGACGTGCTGCGTCGGCAGCGCCAGCGCCAGGGCCGTACTCTGCGCGAAGTCTCCTCGTCCGCCCGAGTATCGCTCGGCTATCTCTCCGAGGTGGAGCGGGGGCAGAAGGAGGCTTCCTCCGAACTGCTCTCCGCGATCTGCGACGCGCTTGACGTACGGATGTCCGAGCTCATGCGGGAAGTGAGCGACGAGCTGTCACTTGCCGAACTGGCCGAGTCGGCGGCGGCGAGCGAGCCGGTGTCCGCACCGGTACGCCCGATGCTCAATTCCGTTTCTGTGACGTCGGTGGCGGGTGTGCCGACGGAGCGGGTGACGATCAAGGCGCCCGCGGAGGCGGTGGACGTCGTCGCGGCCTGAGGGTGGTGCGGCAGGGTTCGCATCAGCACCCGGATCTCCACGTGTGAGCCCCGGTCGAGTGGGTACTCGGCCGGGGCTCCATTGTTTCAGTGACAGGCCCGCGAGGGCTGCACTGAGTGACCGTTTCCATCCGCTTTTCCACCTTTTGTGTCATGGTGGGAAGCGGTGCCGTACGTCTCGTGGGAGGTCTCATATGTCTGTGGTGAAGAGCGCGCTGTCCGGCCAGGACCGCAAGGTCACAGGAGAAGCGCTCCAGGGCGCGCTGGTGGATCTGGTCGATCTGGCCCTGGTGGCGAAGCAGGTCCACTGGAACGTCGTGGGGCCGCGGTTCCGCTCCGTGCATCTCCAGCTTGACGAGGTCGTCGCGACGGCCCGGCAGCACTCCGACGTAGTGGCGGAGCGGGCCTCGGCGATCGGGGTATCACCCGACGGACGGGCCGGCACCGTGGCGTCGTCGAGCGCCATTGGCAAGGCGCCGGAGGGCTACATCCAGGACGCCGACGTCGTCGCCTTCATGGTCAAGGCGCTGGGCGCCGTGATCACCAAGATGCGGGAGCGCGTCGAGGCGACGGACGAGCCCGACCCGGTGAGCCAGGACATCCTGATCCAGCTCACGGCCGACCTTGAGAAGCACGCGTGGATGTTCCAGGCGGAGAGCGCCTAGCGGCGCGGGCTGTCGAGGAGGGAAGCGCCTAGTGGCGCGGTCGGCGGTCCAGGAGCGCATCCCGGGGGGTGCGAGAGGCGTGCGCGGGCGCATAGCCCGTCGTGAGCACCTCCGGGGCGCTTGGCACATACGCTGCGGGCGCGCCCGGTGTGCAACCGGTGCGCCCTCCCGCCGAGTGATCGGTCCGGTCTAGCGTCGACCGGAGGAGGCGGCCATGGTAAGGCGATGGGTCCTGCTGCCGGCGCTCGCACTGGGCGCGCTGTGGTGGTGGGCCGTGCTGCGACTGGCGCTGGTGCCGGAGCATGCGGGACTCGTCGAGGGGGCAGTGGCGGCGGGCGGGTGGGGGCTCAGCCTGTTGCCGGTGCATGTGGCGTCGCGAGCCGGTGGTGCCGAGGGGGCTGGGGGAGCAACGGCTACCAGGGCATCGCGACGCCCCCGTTCGGCCGGAGGATCTGACCCGTCATGAACGAGGACGCGTCAGAGGCGAGATGGAGGACCGCGTGCGCGACGTCCTCGGGCTGGCCGACCCTGCCGAGCGGAGACAGCCGGACCATGGCGGCCTCCGCCTTCCGCTGAAGGTTGTCGTCATGGCGTTCGGTCATGGGGCTGCGGACCCAGCCGGGAGCGACCGTGTTCGCCCGGATGGAGTAGGGCCCGAGTTCCGCTGCCAAGGTTCTGGTGAGCTGCACGACGGCCGCCTTGGCGGATCCGTAGCACAGCAGCCCGGGATTCCCGGTGTCCACCGCCCCCGAAGCCATGGTGATCAGTGAGCCGGGGATGCCCGCGTCGATCATTCCGCGGGCCGCTGCCTGGCAGGCGTAGAGCACGCCCTTGAAGTTGACCGCGAATACACGGTCGAGATCCTCGTCGCGGGTCTCCAGAACGGTGCTGGAGTGCATGATCCCGGCGATCGCGGCCATGACGTGCAGCGGGCCGGCGGCCCGGATCGCGGCCTGGACAGCGGATCGGTCGCTGACATCGACGACATGGGCGTGCGCAGTACCGTGGGTGCTCGGGATGAGGCTCAGCGTCTCGTGGAGGCCTTTCTCGTCCACATCGGCGCAGTGCACGGTGGCACCGGACTGTGCGAGAAGGAGGGCGCTCGCGCGGCCGATGCCGCTCGCCGCGCCGGTGACGAACGCGGTGCGGCCGGTGAGGTCGTACGCCGTGAGGGCCATGCCGGTGAACGTACGACCGAATCTGACGGACCGTCAACCATCGAGGGTGGGCGCGTATGCCGTGTGTAGGCCGCACCCTCAGCCGGCAGCCGGTCCCGCGGGCCCTGACTGGCAGCGAGGACACCAGTAGGTCACCCGCTCGTCCTGTCCCGCCTTGCGGACCAGAGCGCCGCAGCGCAGACACGGGCGGCCTTCCCGGCCGTACACGAACAAGCGCTGCTCCGTACGGCGTTCCCCGGGGGTGGTGCGCCGGTCGAAGCGGTTCTTGTTGGCCTCCAGAAGGCGGTGCGCCGTGGCCACAAGCCGCGCCGGGACACCGGCGGGGAGCTCGCCCACCGGGAGCCAGGGCGTGGCGCGGGCCAGGAAGGCCAGCTCCGATTTGTAGACGTTGCCGATCCCGGCCATATTGCGCTGATCGAGCAGAGCCTCGCCGAGCGGGCGGGCGGAGTCGGCCAGGAGATTGCGTACGGCGGCACCAGGGTCCCAGTCCGGTCCGAGGAGATCGGGGCCGAGATGGCCCACGACCCGCTCCTCGTCCTGCGTGCGCAGCAATTCCAGCACCGGAAGCCGATAGCCCACCGCGGTGTGCTCGCTGTTCCCGAGCACCGCCCTGATCTGGTGCCCGGGGCCGCCGCGCCAGCGTTCCCCGGCCGCGAACACCCGCCAGGAGCCGTCCATCCGCAGGTGCGAGTGCAGGGTGAACCCACCCTCGATACGGGTGAGCAGGTGTTTGCCGCGCGGGGTGACGTCCAGTACCTCGCGGCCGGTGAGATCGGCGGTGGCGAACCGAGGCACCCTCAGATCGAAGACGGTGAGCAGGCGACCGGCCAGCACGTCGTGCAGTTTGTGCGCGGTCAGCCAGACGGTGTCTCCTTCGGGCATGCGTCCATGATGCGCGACGCGCGCCGGCTCAGGGGCGCAGACGCAGCCCGCGCGGGGTGGCATGGAAGCCGGACTCCTCGAACGGCCGCGCGAGGGGCGAGGTCAGTGCGGCGGCGCCGTTGACACGCTCGACCGTGACCGTGCCCAGCGCGCCCGCCCGGGCCGCATCGGCGAGTGCCCCGGCCGCCGCGAGCAGCGCCGGGGCGTCCGGCTCGGTCGCCCAGGACAGCAGGGTCTTGCCGCCGCGCTCCATGTAGAGCGTCAGCTCGCCGTCGACCAGCACCACCAGAGAGCCCGCCTTGCGTCCGGGTTTGTGCCCGGCGCCGGTCGGGGGCTCGGGCCACGGGAGGGCCGCGCCATAGGCGTTCGCCGGGTCAGCCGCCGCCAGCACGACCGCGCGGGCTGAGGTGTGGGCATCGGCGCGGTCACGTGCGGACGCCGCCGCGCGCAACCGGTCCACAGCTCCGTCCATCGCGAACTGGGCCGCTCCCAGGCCCTCGACGACATAGCCGCGTCTGGCCTGCCCGCTGTCCTCGAAGGCCGACAGGATCCGATACGTAGCCGAGAACCCGCCCTCGACCCCTTCGGCCGCGACCGCGCCCCGGGTGACCACCCCATGACGGTCGAGCAGGGTGCGCGCCAGGGCATGTGCGCGATGGGTGGCGTCCGGCTCCGCGGGCGGGAGCAGCGACCAACGCCCGGAGACGGTCGGCGGTCCCGTCCGCGAGGCGGGGCGCGCGGACGCCGTCAGTGAGCCGTAGCGCCCGCGCGGGACGGTTCGCTTGGCCCGGTGCGCGGTGGACCCGGCCGTGCGGCCCGATCCCAGCAAAGCACGCAGCGGTGCCAGGGTGTCGTTGGTCAGCCGTCCCGACCAGGCCAGGTCCCAGAGCGCGTCGGCGAGTTGGGGATCGGTGGCGTCGGGGTGGGTGGTGGCGCGGACCTGGTCGGCGATCTGCCGGAAGAACAGTCCGTAGCCGCCGGACAGGACGGCGAGCACGGACTCGTGCAGCGCCGTCAGCTCCAGGGGATGCGGCGGTGGCAGCAGCAGCGGGGCCGCGTCGGCGAGGTAGAGGGATACCCAGCCGTCTTTGCCGGGCAGCGCGCCCGCTCCGGCCCATACGACCTCGCCGGTGGTGGTCAGCTCGTCGAGCAGGGTGGGGGAGTACCCCGTCACCCGGGACGGCAGGACCAGCTTCTCCAGCGCGGAGGCCGGTACGGGGGCGCCCTGGAGCTGCTCGATGGCGCGCGCCAGCCCGTCGATACCGCGCAGGCTGCTGCTCCCCAGGTGCTGCCACTGGGGCAGGAACGTCGCGAGCGCCGCCGGCGGCACCGGTTCCAGCTCCTGCCGCAGTGCCGCCAGCGAGCGGCGCCGCAGACGCCGCAGCACGGTCGCGTCGCACCACTCCTGGCCGATCCCCGACGGGTGGAACTCTCCCTGCACCACCCGCCCGGTCGCGGCCAGACGCTGGAGCGCCCCGTCGGTGACGGCCGCGCCCAGGCCGAACCGGGCCGCCGCCTGCGATGAGGTGAACGGGCCACGGGTCCGGGCGAAGCGGGCGAGCAGATCGCCCAGCGGATCCTTGACGGGCTCGGTGAACGCCTCGGGGACGCCCACCGGAAGCGCTGTGCCCAGGGCATCCCGCAGCCGCCCGGCGTCCTCGATCGCCGCCCAGTGGTCGGCGGCCGCGATCCGGACCCGGATGGCGCGCCGGGCGGCGGCGAGCTCCTTCGCCCAGTCGGGGTCCGCGCCGCGCTCGGCCAGCTCGGCGGCCGTCAGTGGCCCCAGCACGCGCAGTGCGTCGGCGACACCCTCCGCGTCCTTGATCCCGCGCTCGTCCGTCAGCCACTGGAGCTCCCGCTCCAGCTCGCTCAGTACGTCGGCGTCGAGCAACTCGCGCAGCTCCGCTTGGCCGAGCAGCTCGGCCAGCAGCCGGGAGTCCAGGGAAAGCGCCGCGGCGCGCCGCTCGGCGAGCGGTGAGTCGCCCTCGTACAGGAACTGCGCCACATAGCCGAAGAGGAGCGACCGGGCGAACGGGGACGGCTCGGGTGTGGTCACCTCGACCAGCCGGACCCTGCGGGACTCGATGTCACCCATCAGCTCCGTCAGGCCCGGGACGTCGAAGACGTCCTGGAGACACTCGCGGACGGCTTCCAGGACGATCGGGAACGAGCCGAACTCGCCGGCCACCTGGAGGAGCTGGGCCGCGCGCTGACGCTGCTGCCACAGGGGGGTGCGCTTGCCCGGACTGCGGCGCGGAAGCAGCAGGGCCCGCGCCGCGCACTCCCGGAACCTCGACGCGAACAGCGCGGAACCACCCACCTGGTCGGTCACGATCTGACTGATCTCGCCTTTGTCGAAGACGGTGTCGGCCGCGCCGACCGGTGCCTGGTCGCCGTCATAGGACGTGTCCAGGTGAACCGGGTCCTGGTCGAGCAGATCCGGACCCATCAGATCGGCGTCGGGCAGCCGCAGCACGATGCCGTCGTCCGCGTGCATCACCTGCGCGTCCATGCCGTACCGCTCGGCCAGCCGGGCACCGAGTGCCAGCGCCCACGGCGCGTGGACCTGGGCGCCGAACGGGGAGTGGACCACGACCCGCCAGTCGCCCAGCTCGTCCCGGAACCGCTCCACGAGGATCGTGCGGTCGTCGGGCACATGGCCGCAGGCACGGCGCTGCTCATCGAGATAGGCGAGCACATTGCCGGCGGCCCATGCGTCGAGTCCGGCCGTGCGCAGCCGAAGCAGCGCGTCCTCTTCGGAGAGCGCACCGATCTCCCGCAGGAACGCGCCTACCGCACGCCCCAGTTCGAGCGGACGGCCGAGCTGGTCGCCCTTCCAGAACGGCAGCCGGCCGGGAACACCCGGGGCGGGGGAGACCAGGACCCGGTCACGGGTGATGTCCTCGATCCGCCAGGACGTGGTGCCGAGTGTGAAGACATCCCCCACCCGGGACTCGTACACCATCTCCTCGTCCAGCTCGCCGACCCGTCCGCCGCCCTTCTTGGGGTCGGCCCCGGCGAGGAACACCCCGAACAGCCCGCGGTCGGGGATGGTGCCGCCGGAGGTGACCGCGAGGCGCTGGGCACCGGGCCGCCCCGTGACCGTCCCGGCGATCCGGTCCCACACCACCCGTGGCCGCAACTCCGCGAAGGCGTCCGACGGATAGCGTCCGGCGAGCATGTCCAGCACCGCCGTGAACGCCGACTCCGGAAGCGAGGCGAACGGCGCGGCCCGCCGCACCACGGCCAGCAGCTCGTCGGCCTGCCAGGTGTCCAGCGCCACCATCGCGACCAGCTGCTGCGCCAGCACGTCCAGCGGATTGGCGGGGATCCGCAGGGCCTCGATCGAGCCGCCGCGCATCCGCTCGGTCACCACGGCCGCCTGCACCAGGTCACCGCGGTACTTGGGGAAGACCACGCCGGTGGAGACCGCCCCCACCTGGTGGCCCGCCCGGCCCACCCGTTGGAGACCGGAGGCGACGGACGGCGGGGATTCGACCTGGACGACCAGATCCACCGCACCCATGTCGATGCCCAGCTCGAGACTGGAGGTGGCGACGACCGCGGGCAGCCTGCCCGCCTTCAGGTCCTCCTCGACCAGCGCGCGCTGCTCCTTGGAGACCGAACCGTGGTGGGCGCGGGCGAGCAGCGGAGGTGCGCCCTGGGCGGCACCTGACTGCGCCATGATCTCGGCCGGAGGGGCGCTCTCGGGCAGGGGCTCGCCCGTGGCACGTTCGTAACCGATCTCGTTGAGCCTGTTGCACAACCGCTCGGCAAGCCGACGGGAGTTGGCGAAGACGATCGTGGAGCGGTGCGCCTGGACCAGGTCGGCGATGCGCTCCTCGACATGGGGCCAGATCGACGGCTTCTCACCGGCGGCGTCCGGCTCCGACGCGGGGGAGCCGCCGAGCTCGCCGAGATCCTCGACGGGGACCACCACGGAGAGGTCGAACTCCTTGCCGGACGGCGGCTGGACGATCTCCGCCCTCCGCTGCGGCGACAGATAGCGCGCAACCTCGTCCACCGGCCGTACGGTCGCGGACAGGCCGATCCGCCGGGCCGGGCGCGGCAGCAACTCGTCCAGCCGCTCCAGGGACAGGGCGAGATGGGCACCCCGCTTGGTCCCCGCCACCGCGTGCACCTCGTCCACGATCACCGTCTCGATGCCTGCCAGCGCCTCGCGCGTGGACGAGGTCAGCATCAGGAAGAGCGACTCGGGCGTGGTGATCAGGATGTCCGGCGGCCGGGTGGCGAGCGCTCTGCGCTCCGCGGCCGGTGTGTCCCCGGAGCGGATGCCGACCCGCACCTCAGGCTCGGGCAGCCCCAGCCTGACGGCCTCCTGGCGGATCCCCGTCAGCGGGCTGCGCAGATTGCGCTCGACATCCACCGCGAGCGCCTTCAGCGGGGACACGTACAGCACACGGCAGCGCTTCTTCGTGTCCGCGGGCGGGGGAGCGGACGTCAGACCGTCGAGCGCGGCGAGGAAGGCGGCGAGGGTCTTGCCGGAACCGGTCGGGGCGACGACCAGGACGTCCGAGCCCCGCCCGATCGCCTGCCAGGCGCCCTCCTGGGCATCCGTGGGCGCGCTGAACGCACCCGTGAACCAGCCGCGGGTCGCGGGTGCGAAGCTGTCGAGTGCGCTGCCGACCATGCCACCCATCGTGCACCGCCCCACTGACAATCCCCCGGACCTGCGAGAATGTGCGTATGACAGAGGGTGAGTGGGCCCGGTACTGGCAGCCGGAGCGGCTTCCGGGAATCGATCTGCTCCGCGCCCGGTACGTACGTCATGCCTTTCCCCGCCACAGCCACGAGGGCTATGTCTTCGGGACCATAACCCGCGGCGTCGAGGATGTCGGTCTTCCGGGCGGTGTCGTCCATGCCGGTCCCGGATCGGTCGTGATGATCAACCCCGAGGTCCCGCACACCGCCAGAGCCGGGGTCAGCGAGGGCTGGGTGTACTCGACCGTCTACCCCTCGTCACAGGTGGTGGCCGAGATCGCCGCCGAGACCACGGCGATCAAGGGCACCCCGGGCTTGGCCGTGCCCCATGTGATCGACCCCCACGCTGCGCGGCTGATCCGCGAGGTGCACCGCGCGGCGGAGGAAGGCGACGCACTCGCCGCCGACAGCATGCTGCGGATCATGGTGGCGCGGCTGCTGCGCGATCACGGAAGCAGACTCCCCGCGCGCGCCCCGCGCACGGCGGGCGCGCTCAACGCGGCACGCGCCCGCGCGGTGCTGGAGGAGCGTATGGACAGCCCGCCCACCCTCCAGGCCCTCGCCGCCGAGCTGGGCACCAGCCAGTTCGCCCTGCTGCGGGCCTTCCGCGACCGCTACGGGATGCCGCCGCACACCTGGCTCACCGACGCCCGGGTCCGCCGGGCACGGCGACTGCTGGACGCGGGAACGGCTCCGGCGCAGGCCGCCGCCGTGGTGGGGTTCGCCGACCAGCCGCACTTGAACCGGCACTTCACCCGGATCGTGGGGGTACCGCCCGGCGCCTACCAGCGGGGACGCCGGCTCGACGGGCCGCGACCGAGATGAAGCGGGCGGCGCGGGAGGAGACGGCGGGCGGCGTGCGACGAGGCGGCGGGCGCGCAAGAACGTACAAGACCGGAAACGGGTTGGCCTCGTAATGTCCACGACGTGCCAGAACAGACAGCATCAGCAGAGATACCGACCAGCGGTTCGACGACCGAGCAATTGGTGAAGCCCGACTCCGCCGTCGTACGGGACGCCCTCGGGGTGGGCCTTGCCGTCGGCCTGTCCGGCTTCGCCTTCGGGATCACCGCGGCGGGAGCGGGACTCGACCTCGCCCAGATCTGCGCCCTCAGCCTGCTCGTTTTCACCGGTGCCTCGCAGTTCGCCCTGGTCGGCGCGCTCGCCGCGGGCGGCAACCCGCTCACGGCCGCCGCGGGCGCCTTCTTCCTCGGCACCCGCAACGCCTTCTACGGTCTCAGGCTCTCCCAACTGCTGGCCCTGCCGCGCTCCGTGCGTCCGTTCGCCGCCCACTGGGTCATCGACGAGACCACGGCCGTCTCCCTGGCACAGCCGACCCGGCGCGCCGCACGGCTGGGCTTCACCGCCACCGGACTCACCCTCTATGTGCTGTGGAACCTCACCACGTTCCTCGGGGCACTGGGCGCGGAAGCGATCGGTGACACCAGCGCCTGGGGGCTGGACGCGGCGGGACCCGCGGTGTTCCTCGCACTGCTCGCACCCATGCTGCGCACCACCACTGAGCGGGTCGTCGCCGGGCTCGCCGTCGTCCTGGGACTCGGACTGCTGCCCGTACTCCCTGCCGGCGTGCCGGTGCTGGCCGCCGCTCTCGCGGCCCCGGCCGTCCTCTGGCTCCAGGGCCGCGGGCTCGTCAACCGCAAGGAGACCGACCGATGAACGTCTGGATCGCGATCGGGGTGACGGCCGTCGGCTGCTACCTGGTCAAGCTGGCCGGACTCCTGGTGCCCGCCGGAACGCTGGAACGCCCCCTTGTGCAGCGGCTTTCCGCGCTGCTTCCAGTGGCGCTGCTGGCCGCGCTCACCGCTCAGCAGACGTTCAGCAGCGGCAGCGCCCTGGTCATCGACGCCAGGGCAGCCGGGCTGGGCGCGGCGGCGATCGCCCTGGTGCTGCGCGCTCCGTTCCTCGTCGTCGTTGCGGCGGCCGTAGTGATCACCGCCGGTGCCCGCGCGATCGGAGGCTGAGCTGGACCGCGGGCGGGAGGTGTCGGACGCGGCCTAACGCAGTGGGCGTCCGTGCGCCCTCAGCGTGCGCAGTGCCTCGATCGTGGCGATGGGCCGCTCTTCGAGAGTGCTGCCGGGAGCCCATGATCCGCGCCGGGCCGGCCAGCCGCCGTCGGGCCGCTGCCGTCCGGCGAGGCGGTCGAGCGAGCGCTCCATCTCCTCGTCCGTGAACCAGCGCCGGGCCAGGGAGCCGGGTACGCGCGCGTAGTCGTACGGATAGGGGCGCTCGTCCGGGACGTCACCGGCGAGTGCCGCGCCGGTATCCGCGCGTGCCGGATCGAGCACCACGAGCCGCTGTTCGCGTACGAGACGGCCCAGGCGGTCGGCCGCGGCCTCGGCGCGTGATCCGTCCGGGGCATGGTCGAGGAAGGCGACCGCCGCCTGGATCTCGTACGGCTGGGACGGGTGCGGACGGGAGGCGCCCAGCGCGTCCACCGCCGCCCAGCAGAAGTCGGTCGCCCGGAACAGCCAGGCGTGCCACACCTGGTTGCGGTGCAGCAGCCCGACGACCGGCCCGGTCGCCAGCAGCTCGCTCCTGGGCTCGTCGGCGACCGGGACATACGGGGCGGCGGGATAGCCGCGCTGTGAGGGGTGGACCACGGGCAGGGCACCGTCCTTGGTGGCCACACCGGTCAGATAGCGGCACATCCGCTCGGCCCGCAGCCCGCCGCAGCGGCCGATCGAGTCCAGGACGTGCAGCGCGTGCGCGGTGTGCAGCGGTTGGCTGACCGGGCCGCGGAGGTCGGGTTCGAGGGCATGCCCGTATCCGCCGTCCTCGTTGAGGTACGCGGACAACGCCGCCTCCACCGGATCCGCACCCGCGCCCAGGAAGTGGTACGCGAACCGCCGCTGCTCGAGCACGCGGGCCGTCAGCCAGATGAAACGCTCGGCCCTTGCGAGGGGAGTTGCAGCCATGCTCAGACCGTAGGGCCCGGACGACCCGCGGTACGGCGGACCGGCGAGGCTGCACCCTCAGGAGCGGGATACTGGACGCATGCGGTTGACGATTTTCTGGGAGCGGATGGAAGAGCACTTCGGTGCGGCATACGCGGACTCCTTCGCACGCGACCATGTGATGACCGAGCTCGGTGGCCGGACCGTGCACGAGGCACTGGACGCGGGGTGGGAGACCAGGGACGTCTGGCGCGGGGTCTGCACGGCCATGGGGATACCGGCCGAGAAGCGGTGAGGCACGGAGTTCTCCACAGGCGGTGGTCCGGTTGTCGCGCGGGTAGGCGAGACTTGCCCCGTGGCATCGACTGACGAGACCGTCCGGGACGAAGAGCCGCTGACCGCCTCGTCAGGCGCGGTCGGCCCCGACACCGGCGACAGCACAACGGAACACAGCGAGGCGACGACCCTCGGGCCCGCTCCCGCCGCGGGGCCGGGAGCGGTTCGTGTGAGCGCCGGTGGTGCCGGGAGCGCCCGGATGCCCCGCTGGCTGCCCCGGGCCATGGTGCTGGCCCTCGCGCTCTACGCCTGCTTCCAGTTCGGCAGCTGGGCCTTCCACCAGCTCGTGGGTCTGCTGATCAACATCCTGATCGCCTTCTTCCTGGCGCTGGCGATCGAGCCCGCGGTGGGCCGTATGGCGGCGCGCGGGATGCGGCGGGGTCTCGCCACCTTCTTCGTCTTCTTCGCGGTGATGCTGGCCGGCGTCGGATTCGTCGTGCTGCTCGGCTCGATGCTCGCGGGCCAGATAGTCGACATGGTCGAGGACTTTCCCAAGTATCTCGACCAGGTGATCAACTGGATCAACCAGACCTTCCACACCGAGCTGTCCCGGGTCGCGATCCAGGACAGTCTGCTGCGCTCGGACTGGCTGAAGAAGTACGTCCAGAACAGCGCCAGCGGGGTGCTCGACGTCTCGGCGACCGTACTCGGCGGGCTGTTCAGACTGCTGACGATCTTCCTGTTCTCCTTCTACTTCGCGGCGGACGGCCCCCGGCTGCGGCGGGCGCTGTGCTCCGTGCTGCCGCCGTCGAAGCAGACCGAGGTGCTGCGGGCCTGGGAGATCGCGGTCGACAAGACGGGTGGTTATCTCTACTCCCGAGGCCTGATGGCCCTGATCTCCGGTGTGGCGCACTACGTCCTGCTGGCGCTGCTCGGCGTGCCCTACGCGCCTGCGCTGGCCGTGTGGGTGGGCCTGGTCTCGCAGTTCATACCCACGATCGGTACGTATCTGGCGGGAGCCCTGCCGATGCTGATCGCCTTCACGGTCAATCCCTGGTACGCGCTGTGGGTGCTCTGCTTCGTCCTCGTCTACCAGCAGTTCGAGAACTACGTGCTCCAGCCCAAGCTCACCGCCAGGACCGTGGATATCCATCCCGCGGTGGCGTTCGGCTCGGTGATCGCGGGTACGGCCCTGCTGGGTGCGGTCGGCGCGCTGATCGCGATCCCCGCGGTCGCGACGCTCCAGGCGTTCCTCGGCGCCTACGTGAAGCGCTACGACGTCACGGACGACCCCCGGGTGCATGGCCACCGCCGCCACGGCGAAGCGGTGGTGGCCCGCCTCCAGCGCGCGCTGAGCGCCCGGCGGGAACAGCCCCCGGCGCCGAGGGACGGGACCTGACCCGGATTCCGGAAGCACCCGTCAGCCACGCCGCCGAATGCACGTAGGCCGTGTTGGTTCGGCTACCGGATCTCGCCCGGCGTGGGGTTTTCGAGAGCGGGCCGGGACCAGGGCGCGTCGGCGCCGCCGGACTCCGGCCGCAGCCCGAGTTCGCGGAGCTGGTTGACCGCCATCATGGCGGTGAACACCGCGTTCGGGTTGGCGCCACCGATGCCCAGATCAGCGAGGGTTTGCTCGAATCGGCTGGTGAACGCGCTCGGTCGCACCCGCGGACTCTCGGTGGTCAGTCTGAGTGCCGCCGTCTGGAGGGCGGCAGCCTGCTCCATCAGGCTTTCCAGGTAGGCCACCACCGCAGGGCCATGGCGTACGGCGAAGGTGTGCCCATCGGTGAGGTGCAGGGCTTCCTTCTCCTCGAAGAGGACGGCGACCGCGCCGAGTACGGTCTGGATCTTGAGCTGGTCGGCGTCCGCCATCGCGCCGCAGGCTCCGTTGCCCTCGTCGGAGAGGTGCAGGACCCCGCAGTCGCTCAGGTGCACGATCACATGCCCGGCGCAGTGGCCCTGAGTGCGCAGCACACGGACAGTGCCGTCGGCGAAGGTCCAGCCGGTGAATCGCAGTGAGCCGATCCGGATCCGCTCCAGCGGCCGTTCCTCGTAGGTCCGGGTCGTCGCGCAGAAGGGCCGCATGGGCTGGCAGATCTCCACGATCTTGTCGGCCAGGGCGGATGGCGCGGGCAGCGGAGCGAGCCCGGCGACGCGGTCGAGGGAGCGCACCCAGTACGACGCGGGATCCCGCATCTGGTCCAGGTCGGGGGCGGGGACGTAGTGCTCGGCGGGCACGCCCAACTCGTCTGCCAGGTCGTTGTTGCCGACGTGGTCAGGATGCCCGTGCGTGGTCAGCAGCAGGGCCCGGGACCAGGGCATCAGCCGATTCGCCGCCGCTCGCAGTACGGTGCGAAAGGCCGTCGTCACACCGGTGTCGACAATGACCAGGGTGTCTCCGACCCGGTGCAGCAGGGCGTTGGCGACATCCGGCTGGTCGTGCTCGATGCGCAGTTCCTGACCGAGGGCCAGCACGGTCCGGTCGTCGATCTCTATCAGGTCACCGAGCGCGGTCATGGATCCTCCCGCGGTCTCGTCCGGTCCGGCTCGCCGCTGAACCGCCCTCGGTGCGCCGGAGCCGCCACGTCGGCGGCTTGACCACGAGCCCCTGCAGACGAGCGTACGCCGCACCAGAGGGGGTGTCCCGCGTGGTGCGGGACGGGGGGCGCGGCCCGGCCTTCAGCCGCCTGGTCGTCACCCGCATCAGTGGTGCCATGATGATCGCCGTCGGCGCCTTTCCGCTGTGGAACCCCCGGCCGGCTGAGGAAACGTTTCCGCTCCACTCCGATACGTACCTTGAGGAGAGCATGTACGTGGAAGACCAGACGCAGTACGAACAGGCGAGCCCCGCGGTCCGCGAGCGCGTCCAGGGCAGCTTCGACGGTCAGGGCCTCATGGCCCACCTCGGCGCTCGGCTCACCCACGTCGGCCCCGGCCGTGTCCACATCGTGCTCCCGGTCCGTCCCGAGGTGACCCAGCAGCACGGCTACGTCCATGCAGGTGCCACCGGTGCCATCGCGGACAGCGCCGGTGGCTACGCGGCGCTCACGCTGTTCGACGAGGGCTCCGACGTCCTCGGCGTCGAGTACAAGATCAACCTTCTCGCTCCCGCCGTCGGCGACCATCTCGAAGCGATCGGCACCGTCCTGAAGTCCGGACGTACCCTGACCGTCTGCCGGCTGGAGGTGTACGGCATCCAGGGCGACGGCGAACGGAAACTCGTCGCCAGCGGACAGCAGACGCTGATCCGGGTGGAGGGGTCCACCCGGTGAGTCCGCAGCCGCCGCCGTCCTGGCATCCTGGCCCGCCCGGCCGGACTCGTGTCGCTTGACACGAAAATCGAACATCCATTCTCATGAGGGAGTCGGCCGTGGAATCCCGGGGGATTGCGCCGGGTTTTCCACAGGCTGGACGGACGTCGAGGCGCATTGTCAGTGGCAGGGGATAGCGTCTCTGACGTGAAGCGATCGACTCAAACACCCCGGGTGGAACCCATGGCAGGAACCGACCGCGAGAAGGCGCTCGACGCCGCGCTCGCACAGATTGAACGGCAGTTCGGCAAGGGCGCCGTGATGCGCATGGGCGAGCGGTCGAAGGAACCCATCGAGGTCATCCCGACCGGCTCGACCGCGCTCGATGTCGCGCTCGGCGTCGGTGGCCTGCCCCGCGGCCGTGTGGTGGAGATCTACGGCCCGGAGTCCTCCGGTAAGACGACCCTGACCCTGCACGCCGTGGCCAACGCCCAGAAGGCCGGCGGCCAGGTCGCCTTCGTGGACGCCGAGCACGCGCTCGACCCCGAGTACGCCAAGAAGCTCGGTGTCGACATCGACAACCTGATCCTCTCCCAGCCTGACAACGGCGAGCAGGCGCTCGAGATCGTCGACATGCTGGTGCGGTCCGGCGCCCTCGACCTCATCGTGATCGACTCCGTCGCCGCGCTCGTGCCGCGTGCCGAGATCGAGGGCGAGATGGGTGACTCGCATGTGGGTCTCCAGGCCCGACTGATGAGCCAGGCGCTGCGGAAGATCACGAGCGCGCTCAACCAGTCCAAGACCACCGCGATCTTCATCAACCAGCTTCGCGAGAAGATCGGCGTGATGTTCGGCTCGCCCGAGACCACGACCGGTGGCCGCGCGCTCAAGTTCTACGCGTCGGTGCGTATCGACATCCGCCGCATCGAGACCCTCAAGGACGGCACCGAGGCGGTGGGCAACCGCACCCGCTGCAAGGTCGTCAAGAACAAGGTCGCGCCCCCCTTCAAGCAGGCCGAGTTCGACATCCTCTACGGCCAGGGCATCAGCCGCGAGGGCGGCCTGATCGACATGGGTGTGGAGCACGGCTTCGTCCGCAAGGCGGGCGCTTGGTACACCTACGAGGGCGACCAGCTCGGCCAGGGCAAGGAGAACGCGCGCAACTTCCTGAAGGACAACCCCGACCTGGCCGACGAGATCGAGAAGAAGATCAAGGAGAAGCTGGGCGTCGGAGTCAGCCCCGCGGCCCCGTCGGCGGAACCGGGCGCGGACGCGGCGGGCGCTGGTGCGGATGAGCCCGCGAAGTCGGTGCCCGCGCCGGCGGCAAAGGCCACCAAGGCCACCAAGGCGGCTGCCGCGGCGAAGAGCTGAGTCCGTCCGTGACCCGGCGCACCGAATGGCCGGGCGACAGCCCCGACTCGTCGAGGGCCGAGAAGGAGCTGTCGCCCCAGGATCCGGTTGAGCGGGCGCGGGCGATCTGTCTGCGCCTGCTCACCGGGACCCCGCGCACGCGGAAGCAACTCCGCGACGCGCTCCGCAAGAGGGACATCCCGGAGGACGTCGCCGATGAGGTCCTGTCCCGCTTCGAGGACGTGGGCCTGATCGATGACGCGGTGTTCGCGGACGCCTGGGTGGAGTCCCGGCACCATGGGCGCGGTCTGGCCCGCCGCGCTCTCGCCCGTGAGCTGCGTACGAAGGGCGTCGACCCGGCACTGATCAACCAGGCGGTCGACCGGCTCGATCCGGACCAGGAGGAGACGACCGCCCGCGAGCTGGTGGACCGCAAGCTGCGGGCCACGCGCGGTCTCGACCGTGACCGCAGGCTGCGGCGCCTCGCCGGAATGCTCGCCCGCAAGGGCTACCCGGAAGGCATGGCGCTGCGGGTGGTCCGCCAGGCCCTGGAGGAAGAGGGCGAAGACGTCGAGGACTTGGGCGAGGGCCT
This sequence comes from Streptomyces sp. NPDC127084, assembly GCF_042724175.1. Classification (NCBI taxonomy): domain Bacteria; kingdom Bacillati; phylum Actinomycetota; class Actinomycetes; order Kitasatosporales; family Streptomycetaceae; genus Streptomyces; species Streptomyces sp. NPDC127084. The sequence continues at coordinate 13,029 of NZ_JBHXFA010000044.1, read as the reverse complement.
GGACTGAGCGGTGGCCGGTCAGCCCGTCCACCGTGGCGCCACGGTCTGCCTACCCGCCCGGGTACGGCCCCACGGGGGGTGGCCGTACCCCGGCCTGCGGGAGCACACAGCAGCCCGGGGGTTACGCCCCCGGGGCCCGCACCGGCAGGCCCGCCGCCCGCCATGCCTGGAAGCCGCCCACCAAATCCGTCGCTCGTCGCAGCCCCAGCCGCTGGAGCGAGTCCGCGGCGAGCGAGGAGGCGTATCCCTCATTGCAGACCACGATGACATGCAGATCATGGCTGGTGGCTTCGGGAACGCGATGACTGCCCAGGGGGTCCAGCCGCCACTCCAGCTCATTGCGCTCGACCACCAGCGCGCCTGGAATCAGCCCATCCCGATCACGCAGCGCCGCGTAGCGGGTGTCGACCAGCAGCGCCCCGTTCGCCGCCGCGGCGAACGCCTCATGCGGCCCGACCCGCTCCAGGCCCTCGCGTACCTGCTCCAGCAACGCGTCGATCCCCGCAGGGCCGTCGTCGCGTCCGCCCGTTGCCGTGCTCACTGCCAGTCCTCCGGGCGTTCGACCTGCTCAAGCCGTAGCACCGCCCCTGAGCGGCTGAAGCGCCGAAGCAGAGGCAGGGGTGGGTAGTACGCATGGACGGACACCGCATGCGCGACCTTCGACGTGTTCAGCACCTCATGCACATGGTGGCGCCCGAACGACCGCCCCCGGCCGGGGACGAGGCGTCGCGTACGGTCCAGCCCTTCCGCCAGTTCGAGGGTCCTCCAGCCGCTCGCCGGGAGACGCACCGCCAGCGCGTGCTCCGTGAGCTCCCCGGCGGCCGTGGCGAAGGCGCCGACCGATTCATCGTGGTCGTGCCAACCGGTGCCGCTGCCCGGCGGCCATCCGATCAGCCACGCCTCGCTACCCCCGGGGCCGTCGAGGCGCACCCAGGTGCGCCCCTGCGGGTCCAGCGGAAGGGAGGCGACCAGCTCCGTGTCGGCGGCGGTGCGCCGGACGAAGTCGAGCAGTTCGGCGGCGGTGGGTGCGGTCGTTGCCGCGGGTGCCGCAGTCGTGGGTGGGGGAGCAGAGCGAGACACAGCAACCGTCCTGGAAGTTCGCGGGAATACGCGCGGCCCGGTGCGGCACACAGAGTGGACACGGCCGTGCGGCAGGAAAGGGAGGCGAATTCAGCAGGACGGACGACACACACAGCCCGCGTAGCGGATGAGGTCCATATGGACCCTCCGCCACAGGCGCACGTCGGTGTCGGTCACGCTCGGAGTACACCATTGGGGCTCCGCACCGGTCAATCGAGGTCCGTAGTCCGGTCACCTCCGGCCGGCAGTGCTTCCCGCACCCGTCCGCGACGGCTCCGCAGCACCGCCGCGTGCCGCGTCCGCCGCGGAGTGGAGCTCATCCGGCCGTACCCCGCTGAAGGCGGCCACCAGGTGCCCGTCCGGCCGCACCAGCAACACGGTGTGCGCGGAAGCCCCCGGGTAGCTCTCGGCGACCAGCAGTTCCGCCCGCACCGGAAGTTCGTCCACGGCGGAGTCCAGCCGTGGCATCACTCCCGCGCTCATCCAGTGCCGCCGGTCCCAGACCCCGGTCCCGGGTGCCACCAGCACCACCAGCATCCGGTCCCGCCCCAGCCGGTCCCTCAGCCAGACGGTCGTGCCGTCCGGCGCGGTCACCCGGGTGTCGGCGACGGGGGCGCCGAACGGCGTGCCGACCGAGGTGTGCGACTCGGTGTGCACCGGCGCGAGGGGGGAGTTGGGGTACACGGGCGGCGCACCCAGTGCCCCGAGCCCCAGATGCGCGTCCGTCAGCAGAACGTCGTGCCCGCGCGCCGCGCCCGGCATGTACGTCCGCAGGCCACCGCTGCCCCGCAGTATCGGCAGTGACTGATCGGCGGCACGCAGCCGGGCGGCGACAGCGGTCCGCCGCTCCGCCTGGTAGCTGTCGAGCAGGGTTTCCGACGCACCGTGATGCCAGGCGAGCGCCAGCTTCCAGGCCAGGTTGTCGATGTCGCGCAGTCCTTCGTCGAGCCCCTGGGTGCCGACCGCGCCCAGCAGATGAGCCGCGTCCCCGGCGAGGAAGGCGCGGCCCACCCGCCAGGTGCGGGCCAGACGGTGGTGCAGGGTGTATACACCGGTGTCGATGAGGTCGTACTGCGGAGGGCCGTCGCACCAGCCGGCCAGGGTGTCCCGTACCCGCGACACGAGTGCCTCCGGTGTCACCAGCTCGCTGCGGGCAGGCAGCAGCCAGTCCAGCCGCCACACTCCGTCCGGCAGCGGCCTGGCGGTCACCTCCTCACCACCCGAGCGCCACGGCGGCAGCCGGTGCAGTACCGCCTCGCCGGGCCAGGGCAGTTCGGCACGCAGCACGGCCACGGCATGCCGCTCCACCGACGTACGCCCCGGGAACCGGACGCCGATGAGCTTGCGCACCGTCGACCGGGCGCCGTCGCAACCCACCAGATGACTCCCACGCCACCAGGTCGCCCCGGGACCGCGGGTGTGCGCGGTGACACCGGAGCCGTCCTGCTCCAGGGTGTCGAGCCGGCTGTGGGTGGCGACCGTGACGAGTCCGGATTCCACGATGGCGTCGCGCAGCCCCCGCAGCAGCGCGTGCTGGGGAATATGAACCGGCCCGGGCAACTCGTCCCCGCCGAGTTCCACCACCCGCAGTTCCTGCTTTCGCCGCCGCGACCGCCAGCCCGTCCAGCGGAGGCCCTCGTCACGGATCGTGGCGCAGCCCACCCGCTCCAGAAGCGCCGCGGTGTCGGCGCGCAGCACGACCGTACGCGCGGGCCGCGGCTCGTCCTTCCCCGTTCCCTCGTCCAGTACGACCGAGGGGACCCCCTGCGCGGCCAGCGCCAGGGACAGCGCGAGCCCGACCGGACCCGCGCCGACGACGATCACCGGGTCCACGGCGTGGCTCCTGTGGCCTGCTGGGACGGAAGCAACGAGAGGGAGGGGCTGGCCGAAGCCCGGTGCGCGATCACAGAACGTATGCAACCCACTGCTGGTGCCCCCGTCAAGCGACCACAGGACGCGGCGGCACGGCGAAGGGCGGTGACCCGCAGGTCACCGCCCTCCAGGCGTCGAATGTCTGATTGCTGATCAGATTCAGTGGCCGGCGTCGCCGTCGAGCGTGGTCGGTCCGACGGTCTCCAGACCACCGCCGGGCCCCGCGTGCACCACCGCGCCGGTGCTCTTCTTCCCGCGCCGCAGCTTGCGCTCCAGCCAGCTCGCCGCCGAGGTGAGGACGAAGTTCAGGGCGATGAAGATGACGGCGACGATGGTGAAGCAGGCGATGGTGTTGGCGCCGTAGTTGGCACTCATCGGCCGGACCGACGACAGCAGTTCGGCGAAGCTGAGCATCGCACCGCCGAGCGCGGTGTCCTTCACGATGACCACGAGCTGGCTGACGATCGCCGGGAGCATCGCCGTCACCGACTGCGGCAGCAGCACGTTTGTCATCGTCTGGCCCTTGCGCATGCCGATCGCCTTGGCAGCGTCCGTCTGCCCCTTCGGCAGCGACAGGATGCCCGCCCGGACGATCTCCGCGAGGACCGAGGCGTTGTAGAGCACCAGGCCGGTCACCACCGCGTAGAGCGGTCGGTCATCCGGGTTGATGTCAGTGAAGTCGGAGTAGGCCTGGTTGGCGAAGAGCATCAGGATCAGTACGGGGATGGCGCGGAAGAACTCCACAGCCGTGCCCGCGACACCCCTGACCCATCGGTGGTCGGACAGCCGGGCGATACCGAACACCGCACCGAGCGGAAGCGCGATGACCAGCGCGAGCGATGCCGCGATGAGGGTGTTCTGGAGTCCCGGCCAGATGAACGCGGTGTACGGCTGGGTGCTCGTGAAGAACGGCTCCCATTTGATCCAGTCCAGCTGGCCCTTGGAGCTCAGCCCGTCGTACACCCACCACACGACCGCGCCGAGCGCGACGGTGAAGAGGACGGTGTAGACGATGTTGCGAACCCTGGCGCGGGGCCCCGGGGCGTCGTAGAGAACGGAAGTCATCGCTTCACCGCCACCTTCTTGCTCACCCAGCCGAGGATCAGTCCGGTCGGTAGCGTCAGGCAGATGAAGCCCAGCGCGAAGATCGTGGCGATCGGGAGCAGCGCGGCGTAGGTCTCGATCCACTCCTTCATCAGGTACGCGGCCTCGGCCACACCGATCACCGAGGCGACCGTGGTGTTCTTGGTCAGCGCGATCAGCACGTTGGCCAGGGGATTGATGACCGACCGGAAGGCCTGCGGAAGGATGATGAGCCTCAGCACCTGGGTGAAGCTCAGGCCCAGGGCTCGGGCGGCCTCCGCCTGCCCGACCGGCACGGTGTTGATCCCGGACCGCAGCGCCTCGCACACGAAGGCCGCGGTGTAGGCGATCAGGCCGAGTACCGCCAGCCGGAAGTTGATCACGTCGGTGAGGTCCGCGCCCAAGGAGACGCCGAGGGTCGAGTAGAGACCCAGTGAGGCGAAGAGGATGACGACGGTGAGCGGGATGTTACGCACGACGTTCACGTACGCGGTGCCGACGGCCCGCATCAGCGGCACCGGGCTGACCCGCATGCCGGCCAGCAGCGTTCCCCAGACCAGGGCGCCTATCGCCGAGTAGACGGTGAGTTTCACCGTCACCCAGAAGGCGCCCAGCAGGGCGTCCATTTCAAGAAAGTCGAACACGATCTCCCGCGCTTCCGCGTCTGCGAGTGGGAAGGACTCGGCGCGCCGCCGCCGTCAGCGACGGCGCGCCCGGTCAGCCAAGAGTCACTTGACGATGTTGCCGATCTTCGGCGCGGGCTCGTTCTTGTAGCCGGCGGGGCCGAAGTTGGCGTCCACGGCCTCCTGCCAGGACTTGTCCGCGACCATCTTCTCGAGCGCCTTGTTGATCTTGTCCTTGAGCTCGGTGTCGCCCTTCTTCAGGCCGATGCCGTAGTTCTCGTTGCTCATCTTGAAGCCGGCGAGCTTGAACTTGCCCTTGAAGGCCTCCTGCGAGGCGTAGCCCGCGAGGATCGAGTCGTCGGTGGTGAGCGCGTCGATGACCTTGTTCTCCAGGCCGGTGAGGCACTCGGAGTAGCCGCCGTACTCCTGGAGCTGAGCCTTCGGGGCGAGCTTGTCCTTGACGTTCTGCGCCGAGGTCGAGCCGGTGACCGAGCAGAGCTTCTTCGAGTTCAGGTCCTCGGGCTTGGTGATCGAGTTGTCATCGGCGCGGACCAGGATGTCCTGGTGGGCGAGCAGGTACGGGCCCGCGAAGTCGACCTTCGCCAGACGCTTGTCGTTGATCGAGTAGGAGGCGGCGATGAACTTCACGTCGCCGCGCTCGATCGCCGTCTCACGGTCGGCGCTCTTGGTCTCCTTGAAGACGATGTCGCCCTCTTCGTAGCCCAGCTCCTTGGCGATGTACTTGGCGACCTCGACGTCGAAGCCGGTGTACTTGCCGTCCGGGGTCTTGAGACCGATGCCCGGCTGGTCGATCTTGATGCCGATGGTGATCTTGCCGCCCTTGTCTCCGCCGTTCCCGTCGGCGGAGTCCTTCTTGCCGCCGCCACAGGCGGTGGCCGCGAGGGCGAGCGAGAGGGCGACTGCCGAGGCGGCGGTGACCTTGCGAACGTTCATGGTGACTTCCCTTGACTTGAGCGATCTCGAAACGGTCGTGAGCTTCTGGGGCGACCGATGATCAGCTTGATCGAGAACTGAGAACTGAGAACTGGAAACGGTGAAGTTGCTCAGTGGTGCAGGATCTTCGACAGGAAGTCCCTGGCGCGGTCACTGCGCGGGTTGCTGAAGAACTCCTCGGGCGAGGCCTCTTCGACGATCTTGCCGTCGGCCATGAAGACCACCCGGTTCGCGGCCGAGCGGGCGAAGCCCATCTCGTGCGTGACGACGACCATGGTCATTCCGTCCCGCGCGAGCTGCTGCATGACCTCGAGCACCTCGTTGATCATCTCGGGGTCGAGGGCGGAGGTGGGCTCGTCGAAGAGCATCACCTTCGGACCCATCGCCAACGCCCGGGCGATCGCGACCCGCTGCTGCTGGCCGCCGGAGAGCTGCGCCGGGTACTTGTCGGCCTGGGTGCCCACACCCACCCGGTCGAGCAGTTGGCGCGCCTTCTGCTCGGCGGCCTTCTTGTCCGTCTGGCGGACCTTGACCTGGCCCAGCATGACGTTCTCCAGCACGGTCTTGTGTGCGAAGAGGTTGAATGACTGGAAGACCATGCCCACGTCGGCGCGCAGCCGGGCGAGCTGCTTTCCCTCCTGGGGAAGCGGCTTCCCGTCGATCGTGATCACGCCGGAATCGATCGTCTCCAGGCGGTTGATGGTGCGGCACAGCGTGGACTTGCCGGACCCGGAGGGTCCGATCACGACGACGACCTCGCCCCGCGCGATCGTCAGGTCGATGTCCTGGAGCACGTGCAGCGCGCCGAAGTGCTTGTTGACGTTGCTCAGTACAACCAGGTCGGTCGCCATGGGTGCGGCGTCCTGCACGCCCTTGGTCACTGAAACTCCGCTCATCGGCTTCTTGCTCCGTCCTCCTCGGTTGGAGAGGACCCTAGGCACACCGTCCGACCAGCGTCAGTACATCTGAGCTGAAATTGAGGATAACGATACGGTATCTGCCGGACACTCAGGGTGAACGGGATCATGAATGTCGTACCGGGTGGATAACGGATACGCCGGAGGGCGGGCTACCCCTTGACTCACCGGGTGGTGATCAGCGTTCATGCGGTGTACACACGCCAGAGCCAGGACCTGATCCGGACGTCGCGACGGGATCGGGGGGCCGAGCCATGAGGCCGGTCATGACCACCGGAGGGAGGCCAGTGAGACTTCTGCTCGTGGAAGACGACAACCATGTGGCCGCCGCCCTGTCCGCGGTGCTGGTCCGGCACGGCTTCACGGTCACCCACGCCCGCAGCGGCGAGGAGGCGCTCCAGGCCGTGCTGCCCGTGACCGACGGGAGCAAGCCGCCCTTCGGCGTGATCCTGCTAGACCTCGGACTGCCCGACCAGGACGGCTACCAGGTCTGCGGCAAACTCAGGAAGCTCACGGCCACCCCGGTCATCATGGTCACTGCGCGCTCGGACGTTCGCTCGCGGATCCACGGGCTCAACCTCGGCGCGGACGACTACGTCGTCAAGCCGTACGACACCGGCGAGCTGCTCGCACGCATTCATGCCGTCAGCCGGCGCACCGTGTCCGGTGAGGACCAGGCGCCCGCGGCCGATCGCGCCCTGACGCTCGGGCCCGTCACAGTCGAACTCCCCACCCGACGGGTCAGCGTCGGCGGAGAGGCCGTCCCGCTCACCCGCAAGGAGTTCGACCTGCTCGCGCTCCTTGCCCAGCGCCCCGGTGTGGTCTTCCGGCGCGAGCAGATCATCAGCGAGGTGTGGCACACGAGTTGGGAGGGCACCGGGCGCACGCTCGAAGTGCATGTCGCGTCGCTGCGCTCCAAGCTCCGGATGCCGGCTCTGATCGAGACCGTGCGCGGCGTCGGGTACCGCCTGGTCGCGCCCGCCGCGTAAAGGCCGCCGACCCCGTTGCGTACCCGTCTCCTTCCCCTCCTCATCGTCCTCATGGCGGCGGTGCTGCTCGCCCTCGGCTTTCCGCTGGCCGTGAGCCTCGCAGCCGCCGAGCAGCAGAACGTCGTCGTCGACCGCCTCGACGACACCGCGCGTTTCGCCGCCCAGGCGCAGTTCGTCACAGACGGTGTGACCCGCCAGGACGAGCGCAGGGAGCGGCTCGTGGAGGAGCTCACGCGCTACCACGACGTGTACGGAATGCGGACCGGGGTCTTCTACCGCAGCGAGGTCGTGATGGCCCGCGCTCCCGAAACCTGGGGGATACCCGACGAAGGCGAAGGGCGCCGGGCCTTCCGTGAGGCCCTGCTCGGACGGCGCAGCCATGATCCGCCCCAGGTGTGGCCTTGGCAGGAAGGGGCGAGGCTCGTGGTCGCCTCGCCGGTGGTACGGGAAGGCGATGTCGTCGCGGTCGTCGTCACCGACTCTCCCACCGGTCAGCTGCGTTCCCGGATCCTGGCCGGATGGCTGGTGATCGTCGTCGGGGAATCCGCGGCGATGCTCGTCGCCCTCGGGGCCGCCGTTCGGCTCACCGGCTGGGTGCTGCGGCCGGTGCGGGTGCTGGACGCGGCCACCCATGACATCGCCACGGGCAGGATGAACTCACGCGTGGTGGCTTCCGGCGGCCCCCCTGAACTGCGACGACTGGCACGCTCGTTCAACGAGATGGCGGACAACGTCGAAGCCGTACTGGAGCAGCAGCGCGCCTTCGTCGCCGACGCCTCCCACCAACTGCGCAACCCCCTTGCCGCACTGCTGCTGCGCATCGAGCTGCTCGCGCTCGAACTGCCCGAGGGAAACGAGGAGATCGCCTCCGTACGTACCGAGGGCAAGCGGCTCGCGCAGGTCCTCGACGATCTGCTCGACCTCGCGCTCGCGGAGCACGCCTCGTCGGACCTCAGGCTGACCGACGTCGGCGCGCTGGTCGCCGAACGGGTCGCTGCCTGGCGCCTGCTCGCCGATGAGAAGGGCGTACGGCTCCGGGCCGATGGCGGCGCGGTGACAGCCTGGACCGACCCCATCGCGCTCTCCAGCGCGCTCGACGCCGTGATCGACAACGCGGTGAAGTTCACGCCCGAAGGCGAGGCGGTCACCGTAGGGGTATCGGCGGACGGCGAGACCTCCACCATCGTGATCAACGATCGAGGGCCCGGACTCACCGATGAGGAGCTGGGACGGGTCGGCGACCGCTTCTGGCGCAGCAACCGCCACCAGAATGTGAAGGGTTCCGGCCTCGGCCTCTCCATCACCCGCGCGCTCCTCGCGGCGGCTGGAGGTTCGATCGCCTACGCGCACAGCGAACCGCACGGTCTACGGGTCACACTCACGGTGCCGCGCACACCCCCTGCGGGTCCGGAAGCCGACGAGGCAGCCCGGTCGTAGACGGCGCACGGTCCGTATGCCGGACGCGATGGCCGTCGCCGCTACTCGCTCGTGCTCGCTGGTATCGCCGGTATTCGCTCGCACGGGCGCGCGGCGGGGTGTTTGGATTGCGCTCATGCACAGAGACCCTCTCCCCGGCTACGAGATATCCACCGATCCCGCCCGCCTCGATGCCGCGCTGATCCACCAGTGGCTCTCGCGGGACGCCTACTGGGCCATCGGCCGAAGCCGGGAGAAGCAGGACGCGGCCATCGCCGGGTCCCTCAACTTCGGCCTTTACGACAGCGCCTCCGGTGCGCAGACCGGCTATGCGCGGGTGGCCACCGACCTGGCCACGTTCGCCTGGCTGTGCGATGTCTACATAGCTCCGGAGTCCCGCGGAAAGGGCCTGGGCACCGCGCTGGTCACCGCCGTCCGCGATCATCTGGCTCCCTACGGGCTGCGCCGAATCCTGCTGGCGACCGCCGACGCGCACGAGGTGTACGCCAAGGTCGGCTTCGAGCCGATGGCGAAACCGGACAAGTGGATGGTGCTGGGCGAGCAGTGAGCCGCGTGCCGGCCGCGGCTCACGCCCTCCACGGGCAGGCGACTCTAAGGCTTGGTCGAGCGGTAGTACCGCCGGGCGCCTTCGTGCAGGGGTAGCGGATCCGTGTAGATGGCCGTCCTGAAGTCCACCAGCTGCGCGGGATGCACCTCGTGCCCGATCCGGTCCCGGCTGTTGATCACTGTGCGGGTGAAGCGCTCGGTCAGCTCCGGGTCCGCGTCCGTTGTGGTGACCAGCAGGTTCGTCACGGCGACCGTCTGCACCTGGACGGGTCCCCCGAGTATGTGCGGATAGGCGTCGGCGGGGATCACCGCGGAGCGGTAGTACCGCGTGATGGAGCCCGCGTCGAGGAGTTGGTCGACCAGCTTGTCGTCGAGCGGGACCAACCGGATGGGCAGGCGTTCGGACAGCGACTGCACCGCACTGGTGGGCAGCCCGCCCGACCAGAAGAAGGCGTCCAGCCGTCCCGCCTCCAGCAGGCCCGGCATGGTGTCGATGCCGGCCGACACGGGCTTGATGTCCTCGTCCGCGTCGAGTCCCGCCGCCGTCAGCACCCGCTCGGCGATCAGCCGGACTCCGGAGCCGGGCTGACCCACCCCGACCCGCATGCCACGCAGACCGCCTGCGGCCTCGACGCGGGAGCCCTGCGGCACCACGAGCTGGACGTAGTCGTCGTACAGCCGCGCGCAGGCGCGCAGCCGGTCGGCACCAGGCCTGGCGTGCCGCTGGTACGTCGCCACGGCGTCGGCGGTGGCGATGGTGTAGTCGGCCTCACCCGAGGCCACCCGGGCGAGGTTCTGCTGCGAGCCCTCGCTGACCCGGAGGTCTATCTCGACTTCGGGCAGATCGCGGGCCAGCGCACCCTTGAGCAGCTCGCCGTACCGCTGGTACACACCGCTCTTCACACCCGTACTGAAGGTGAGCCGACCGCTCGGGGCGCTCTCCCCGAACGGCAGCAGCCACCACAGCAGCAGCCCGCACACCACGGCCAGCACCGTGGAGCCCTGGAGGACACGGCGTCTGCTGAGGCGAAGGAGCGCTCGGGACATGGCCGCGATCCTGCCAGCTCGCCGCCCATGATGGCCAGGCCGGGCCCCGCGCGGCAGAGGCTGTCTCCGGCACCGCCTACTCTTTATGCATGACCAGCAGCGACCGGAGCCAGGCAGTGGACGTCAAGCGAAGCTACGAGATCCGCACCTACGGATGTCAGATGAACGTCCACGATTCCGAGCGGCTGTCCGGTTTGCTGGAGGACGCGGGATATGTCCGCGCGTCCGAGGGTGCGGGCGAAGGCGACGCCGACGTGATTGTCTTCAACACCTGCGCGGTGCGGGAGAACGCCGACAACAGGCTGTACGGCAACCTCGGCCGGCTCGCCCCGATGAAGGCTTCCCGCCCCGGGATGCAGATCGCCGTCGGCGGCTGCCTGGCCCAGAAGGACCGCGACACCATCGTGAAGAAGGCGCCGTGGGTCGACGTCGTCTTCGGCACGCACAACATCGGCAAGCTGCCGGTGCTGCTGGAGCGCGCCCGGGTCATGGAGGAGGCGCAGGTCGAGATCGCCGAGTCGCTCGAGGCGTTCCCCTCCACGTTGCCCACGCGCCGCGAGAGTGCCTACGCAGCCTGGGTCTCCATCTCCGTGGGCTGCAACAACACGTGCACGTTCTGCATCGTCCCCGCGCTGCGTGGCAAGGAGAAGGACCGGCGTCCCGGCGACATCCTGGCCGAGGTGGAGGCGCTGGTCGCCGAAGGCGTATCGGAGATCACCCTGCTCGGGCAGAACGTGAACGCCTACGGTTCCGACATCGGCGACCGCGAGGCGTTCTCCAAGCTGCTGCGCGCCTGTGGCGCCATCGAGGGTCTGGAGCGGGTCCGTTTCACCTCGCCGCACCCGCGCGACTTCACCGACGACGTGATCGCGGCCATGGCGGAGACCCCGAATGTGATGCCGCAGCTGCACATGCCGCTCCAGTCGGGCTCCGACCCGGTGCTCAAGGCGATGCGCCGCTCATACCGGCAGGAGCGGTTCCTCGGGATCATCGAGAAGGTCCGGACGGCGATTCCGCACGCCGCGATCTCGACCGACATCATCGTGGGCTTCCCCGGCGAGACCGAGGAGGACTTCGAGCAGACCCTGCACGTCGTGCGTGAGGCACGCTTCGCGCAGGCCTTCACCTTCCAGTACTCCAAGCGGCCCGGGACCCCCGCCGCCGAGATGGAGGGCCAGATCCCCAAGCAGGTCGTCCAGGCCCGCTACGAGCGGCTGGTCGCGCTCCAGGAGGAGATCTCCTGGGAGGAGAACAAGAAGCAGGTCGGACGGACCCTCGAGGTCATGGTCGCGGAGGGTGAGGGGCGCAAGGACGGCGCCACCCACCGGCTCTCCGGGCGGGCACCCGACAACCGCCTCGTCCACTTCACCAAGCCGGAGGCCGAGGTGCGGCCCGGTGACGTGGTCACCGTCGAGATCACCTACGCCGCCCCGCACCACCTCCTCGCCGAGGGCCCGACGACCGCGGTGCGCCGCACTCGGGCCGGCGACGCCTGGGAGAAGCGCAACGCTGCCCCGGCACAGCCGGCGGGCGTGATGCTGGGCCTCCCGACGATCGGCGTCCCGGCACCGCTTCCGGCCGCCACGGGTGGCTGCTCCGTCGGCTGACGGCCGCGGCGGGGCAGGGACTAGGCTGCGGATCATGCTGGTCGCCGCTGCCGTATGCCCCTGCCCTCCGCTCCTGGTTCCCGATGTGGCCGCAGGAGCCGCACCTGAGCTGGACGCGGCGCGGGCCGCTTGTGCGCGGGCGCTCGACGACCTCGCAGCGGTCCGCCCCGACCGGCTGGTGGTCATCGGCCCGGCCTGCCCCGGCGAGGCCGGGGCGTACCCCCAGGGAACCCCGGGCTCCTTCAGCGGCTACGGCGTTGACGCGGGTGTAAGGCTCGGCGGTGCCGGTGATGTGCCGGCCGCCCCCGAGGCGGCGCAGGGGCGGCGCCTTCCCGCGGCCCTGGCCGTCGCCGCCTGGCTGCTCGACCAGGCAGGGTGGGCCGCGGTCCCGGTGGAGGGGCTCGCCGTCGATCCGCTGCTGTCCCCGGAGCGGTGCGTGGAGACCGGCCGGGAGCTCGCCGCCGGTGAGGCGCGTACCGCTTTGCTGATCATGGGCGACGGAAGCGCCTGCCGGACCCTGAAGGCCCCCGGATATCTGGACGAACGGGCCGCCGCGTTCGATTCCGCCGCCGCCCGGGCACTGGGCGCCGCGGACACCGCGGCGCTCATGGCGATCGACGCCTCGCTCGCGAGCGAACTCAAGGCCGCAGGGCGCGCGCCCGGGCAGGTGCTCGCCGGTGCCGCCGAGGGCACCGGCCCCGTCGGACGGATGCTGTACGAGGACGCCCCCTTCGGAGTCGGCTATTTCGTCGCCGCGTGGTTGTGCGCGGCGACGACGTCGTAGATCCCGGCACACTGTGTGACCCGTTTGACGCCGCCTGGAGCGTCGCCTGTCAGAGCTGCCTGTCATGGGGGCGGACGCGGAGCAGGAACC
>NZ_JBHXFA010000043.1:35464-45988 GCF_042724175.1 Streptomyces sp. NPDC127084 | reverse complement strand
TCAGTCGGCGACTTCCACCGCCCCCCCCCGACTCACTGGTGCGTTTCGGTCGTGTGCGCGCGGGCCCGCCCCCGCGGCGGCGTCCGCCGCTTTGGCGTTCTTGTCCTCGGTGTAGGAGCTGGTGAGATCGTCGTCGCCGCGGGTGCGTATCGATCCGAGGTCGATGTTCGATGAGCTCCACTTGTTGTGGAGCTCATCGAGTGCGGCGTTCGCCGGTTCCACCAGATTCTCGATGACAGACGCCTGCCAGTTCGAGACGGCCCTCTCCCCGATCGCCTTCCAGGTGCTCATGTCGGTGAGCCGACCGAAGTTGTCACTCTGGCCGAGCCGGGTCGCCGTCTCGTCCAGAATCGACGTGGGGTGGTACGTCGTCCGGAAATTTCCACGGCCGATGCTTTTCACCTCGTAGGTGATCTGCCTGATGTTGTTCTCCCACACATGGGCGGTGATCTCGAACAGGAGATCATGCAGCCAGCGCAGGGGGTTCCCCATCCGGAGCTGCCAGTAATCCCATTTGAGGCTCAGGTCGCTGGCCGCCTTGTACAGGGCCGCTTTGGCTTCCCGTATTTCCCTGCCCTGCTTGGACTGGGTGCCGGAGAAGCCCATGTCCTTGACGTAGCCGGTGTACTGGCGGTCGATGGTGTGGATCAGGTTCCAGAAGACGCCGGCGGCCTGTCCGCGCCAGGCGTCGTCCTGCTCGGTGCCCACGCGGCGCTGCCACTCCTCGACGACCTTCTGCCGGTCGCTGAAGAACTGGCCGACCCGGTCGAACGCAGCGGCTGCTGTGTCGAAGGACTTGAGAGTGACCGCCGCATCATTGGCGACGTTCTTGCCGTTCCACGACCAGCCGTGAGTGCCGTTCTCGTTCTCGATCAGCTGCTTCAGCGCGCGCCCGGTCCCGTAGGCGTACTGGGTGAGCGGTGCGGTCGTCCACTCCGCCTTGTCACCGGTGAGGCCGAGGTGGTCCTTGTACTGGCTCTTGAACTCCCCGCCCTTTACCTCACCGCCCACCGGGGGGCTATCGCCGTTCTTGCTGCCGAGCAGGGTGATGCGGGCTTTGTACATCGTGACGCCGTGGCCGTTGGCCCCTCCCCTCATGTAGAAGGGGATGACGAAGTCGGTGTTCTGGATGTTGAAGCCAGCGTTCTCGGCACGCCAGTCGAAGTCGCTGGGATCGGCGTAGTCGACGTACTTCAGCTTGGTGATCTCCACCTTCATCTGCTTGATCTTGTCGTTGCCCTCAAGATCCGTGAAGAGGGTGTCCCGCGTGGGCGCGTTGTACCCGGTGAGCAGCGACACCGCCTTGTGCCAGCTGTCATTGTCCGAGGTGAGCGGTATGACGTTTTTTGCGTCCATGGTCGGTCTCCGTTGACGGCCGGGGGCACGAGGCGGGATACGGGAAGGGCGGAATGAGGGCTGGGAGCTACCTGCCGGGGGGACCGGTAGGCCCTAGTCGTCTTCCTTTTCACCGCCGCCGAGGGAGTCGTCGACGTCTTCGAAGACATCGAGCAGTTTCTGGCCGTCGATCTTGGCGAGGTTGTCACCCTGGGTCTTGAACAGCTTCTCGATGCTGGTGCCCAGGTTGTCCTCGATGTCCTCGAAGAGTGTCGACTGGTTCTTGATGATCACGTCGATGGCTCCGATGACCTTGGTGATGGATTCGACGAGACCCTCACCGTTCGTCCGAGCGTCTCCGGCCATGGCACCGATCGTCAGGGGGAGTACCGCCTCGGCCGGCGTACCCTTCGGGATGTGGCCACCCGGCAGCAGGTTCGCCAGTGCCGGCGTCCCGTCCTTTCCGTCGAGAAGGATCTTCCTCAGCTCATCGCGGAAGTTGAAGATGTCTTCCTTGAGGAACTTCTCCAGCCATGCCTTGTCGAGGTTTGCCGTCGGGTTGTCCGCCATGTCCGTCTCCTGCCGGGGCTGTCTCTACCGGGATACCGGGTGGCGGCCCTCCGCGCGTCGCGGCGGGCCGCCACCCGTGCGTCAAGGGATCCGTGCGTACCGGCTCAGCGGCCGACGCGGACGCCTTCCCACAGCTGGGTGAGCTTCTTCTCGCTGTAGTCGTAGTTGCCGGACACGTCCGTCAGGAGCCTGGAGTGGTTCTCCAGCAGATTCTTCATCGCCTCGACGGCGCCGTTCCACGCGGCCTGCTTGGCGTTGTAGACCTCGCGGTCGTCGCCTTCCCAGGACGCCTTGAGTGCCTGGAGTTCGGCGTCCAGGTTGACCAGGATGCCGGCGATCGCCCTGGTCTGCTGCACCATGTCGTCCGCCGCGTTGGCCATGGAACGGTAGTCGACGTAGATGTGCCCGTCGGTGAAATCGCTCATCTCGAGCCTCGTCTCGCATCAGGTACGGAGGGGGGTCAACGGCCGGAAATCCGGCCCGTGCCGGAGTGCTGCGCGCGATCAGCCCTTCAGCGCGTCGAAGATGCTCTGGGACTCGCTGTACGCGGTGTTGATGGACTCGTTGTTGGCGCCCTGGGTCAGGCCCTGCTGCGTGAGCGTCTCATTGAGGGTGTTCACCATCTCCTGGACGTTCTTGGAGATGACCTCAGCCTGGTCGTCCCACAGCTTCAGCAGGTCCTGAAACGCCTTGCCGTCCGAGCCCTTGAGCCCGGACGCCAGGTTGAACTTCATGCTCTCGACGTCCATCCGGCAGTTCTGCACACCGGTGAAGGCCATTTCGAGGGCCTGGATTCCGTTCCGTGTCGCCTGCTCCTCTGACTGCTGGAAGCCTGCCACTTACCGCACCTCCTGGTGATCATGCCCGGTCCCCTCACCTGGATCCGACTGCGACTGGATCCGGATTTCAACCGTCCGCTTGAGGGGATCAACTTCCCCTACCAACAGGCAAGTTGCTCGGACATAGCGAAAAGCAACTGGGTCATGTTTGCATGACGACGTTGTCAACTTCTTTTGTATTGAGGTTAATTTGAGGCAAGTTCCGTTCGAGACAGGTCAGTTCTTCGTAACGGTCCTGTCGTCCGCCACGGAATCTCCCATCGCGCCCCGCCTGTCCGGATTGCCTCCCGGCGCATCCGGTGAGGCAGCGTCCGGTGTCGTTCCGCAGGGAGCGGACGTCGCCCTGCCGTTCCGTCCGGCCACGGCCGCCGCTGGGCTGAGGTCGGGACCGGTCGGCAGCATGGCGAGCAGCGGCGAGGGGATCCCCCTGGCCTGTCCGACGCTGTAGCCGAGTGCCGCCAGGGCCTCCTCGGTGGCGATCCGGTACTTCATACCGCTGTCGGTCACGAGGTAGACCGTGCTGCCGGGGGCACCGCCGGCACTCAGAGCACGTACCAGCGCGCCGCCGCCGGGACGGACGGTGATCCGATCGACGGGCACGCACGCCGGTGTGAGCCCTTCCGGAGCGGGCTGTGCGGCCGGTCCCAGCTCGGCCGGTGAGGCCACGGCGACACTGACCCGGGCGCCCGTGCCACCGCCTCCCTCGATCCGCGCGCAGGCGGTCCGGTCCTGGTCGAGAGTGACGGCCTTGGGCGGTACGGGGGGAACGTCCGCGAGCTCCGCGGCCGGGGTCCTGGCGGTCCGGCCGTTCAGCGCGTCTGCGCCCAATTCAACCGCATGGGGAGCCTGCTTGCCGTACGCCTGCTCGCGCGTCTTCGGGTCGCCGAGCACCAGCGCCGCGCCCGTCGCGGTGAGAGGGACGAGCCCCTCCTGGCGCAGCAGGTAGTAGCGGGTGTCCGCACCGGGCACCGCGACCTGGAAGACCTGGCCGATCCGGGTCTCGCGACCACCGAGCTCCGGACCCTTGCCGCCGCGGCCCGGCACGTCGGGCGGGGACAGGTCGGGGCCGGCCGGAAGGGAGTTGAGAAAGGCCGACGACACCTTCACCCGGGGCGTGGTGTCGTAGCCGAGGGACCGCGAAGCACCCTGTTGGTCGTCGAGACGCAGCCTGCTGCCCCGCCACACCAGGTAGTCCGCCTTGTCCGGTCCGGCCACCACCAGCGCCTGGGCGCCGCTCAGACCGGCGCCGTCCGGGGGCGCGCCCACGGCGAGGAGCGTGGTCACCGTTCCGGACGCGGAGCCGGAGCAGACCTGCCAGGCGCCCGTGTCGAGTCCGCCCGCTCCGGGCAGCGCGTCGGGGGCTCCGCTGATGCCCACGGGCGCTCCATGGGGAACGCCCTCCAGGGAGCGGGAGCCGACCTGGACGACCTTCATGTCGGCGCCGGTCAGCAGGCGCGCCGACGCGTAGTTGCGCACCGGCCGCAGCCGGCCCTCCAGGTAGAGATAGCGGGATCCGGTGTCCTTGTTGACGACGAGGGTGCCCGCCGCCTTCCAGGAGTCCTTGATGCCGGGCTTGAACAGGCCGAACACGAAGGCGCCCGCCGCCAGCAGCACGGCGATCACCACACCGACAGCGACTCCTCTGTTGGTCCGGCCCTGGGGGCTCTCCGGAGCGTCCGGATCGCTGCGGAGAAGGGCGGAGGTGAGACGCCCCATGACGAACATGTGCGCTTGTACCTGGTCGCGTTTGGACTGCACCGTGTGCTCCCTCAGCCGTTGAGGGACCGCAGGGCCCCGTAGACGCCAAGCACCCACAGCACCAGTGGCAGCAGGGCGATCGCCGCCGCCGAGTGCAGCAGTTCCGCTCCGCGGCCCCAGTACGGCACCAGCCTGCGGCCGGGTACCGTCCAGGAGGCGATCGTGATCCCGGCGGTGGCGGCGAACAGCCCGGCGACGGTCAGCAGCCGCCCGGCGGAACCGGCGTCCTGGGCCTGGGAGAACACCAGCAGTGCCAGGCCCCAGACCGCGGGCAGCACCAAGAACAGGCGTTGCCAGACGTTGCCGAGTCCCCTGGCGTGCAGCAGCAGCAACAGCGCCAGCGCCAGGGACGTGAAGACCTCCGCCAGACCCGATTCGCGGGCCATGATGGTGAGGCAGCCGGCGCAGACCACGCCGACCACTCCATACAGCGAGCTCATCCAGCCGTCCGCCAGCACCGAGCGGGTGGCGACGACCGCGGTGGGATGCGGGTCGATGCCTTCCTGCAGCTGCTCGGCGTTCGTCGGCAGCGGAGGCATGCGCAGCCCTGCCATGCGGAAGGAGAGCGAGGGCACGAAGGCCCCGAGGAGCACGGCGGCCAGCGCGGTGACACCGGCGACCTCGTCTGCGGTGAGGCCGGCGGCCAGCATCACGATGGCGGCCAGCGCGCCGAAGGCTGCGACCACGGCGGGCGCGAAGAACAAGGCGGCGTACGCGGCCACCGCGGCGAGCGCGAGCACCGCTCCGCCCGCGCCGGCGGCGGCCGCCGCGAGCAGCCGGGAGCCGAGCATCTCCTGGCCGTGCGGCCCGGAGAGGTCACCGCCGGGGAGCAGCCAGCCGGCGAGGACGAGGTAGGGGACGGCCATCAGCCCCAGGGCCGCACCTGCCCCGCCATCGCCGACGGCCCGGCTGGCCGCTGCCGCTCCCGCGAGCAGCAGCAGCGCGGAGGCCGCTGCGCACACCGCACGGGTGGTGCCCGAGCCGCCGGGCAGCGCGAGCACCACCAGACCGACGGTGAGCACGGTGACGGCGAGGCCGCGCAGCAGCAGACGGCCTGCTTCCGCGGTCCACCCGTACGGGCGGTCGCGCAGTGTGGTGGAGATGCCGTCTACCAGGTCGTCCAGGTGCACCTCGGGAAGCGCCTCGACGCGGGGTCGCAGATAGACCGTCTCGCCGTCACGCAGTTCGAAGGAGTCGAGGGTGCGCTCCTCGTCGAAGGGCTCGCCGCCCAGGCGTTGCAGCACCCAGCCGCCGTGGTCGATGCCGGCTTCCTCCAGGTCGTCCCCGGCGTAGCCGAGCACGGCGGGCAGCAGGTCGGCGACCGACACGTCGGCGGGGACGGCGAGATCGATCGTGCGGGCGGGGGCTCTCACGGTCAGGCGGCACAGACCGGCCACCTGGTTGTCACTCATCGGTCTGGCTCACGCCTTCCGGGGATTGCCGGCGCGTATCAACGCACCTGCAGAGACGGGGGGTTGATCATTGGCGGTCAGCTCGAAGGATCGTAGTATCAAACGTCTCTTCGGGGTGACCCCCGCCCCCACAACATTCCGTCCCCCACCCGTGAGCGCGTTCCGTCGGTGTGACGGCCGCTCCCGTAAGGAGACCGTACGGTGAGTGTGGTTCTGTTCCGCCGACCGGCCCGCAGGCGAGGCCCGGAAATGCCGGAGGGAGAACTGACCTTGCAGGAGCCACCCGTGCTCCCCGAGGTGGTTCCGGACTCGTCGGCCGTCTGGACCTATCTGCCGATGGCGCTGATGTCGGTGTCGATGATGCTGATGTTCATGCGGCCCGGCATGGGCGGCGGCGGCAGTTTCATCTACCTCGCACTCGGGCTGATGGTCATCTCCTCCGCGGCCATGATGCTCGGCCAGGTGATGCGCAGGAACAGCGAGCGCAAGCAGCGCCTCAAGGGCGAACGCCGGGACTACCTGCGCTACCTCACCCAGACACGGCGCAAGGTGCGGGCCGCGGTGATGGACCAGCAGCGGGCCCTGGCCTGGCGGCACCCCGAGCCGTCGGCGCTGACGTCCGTGGTCGGATCGACCCGCCTGTGGGAACGCCGGCCGCAGGACGAGGACTTCGGCGAGGTCCGGGTGGCGGTGGGGGACCAGAAGCTGGGCCTGCACCTGGCCCCGGTGGCAGGCACCCCAGTCGAGGACCTCGAACCGCTCGCCGCACACGCACTGCGCAGCTTCATCCGCGCCTACGGCATCGTCCCCGACCAACCCATCGCGATCTTCCTACGGGCCTGGGCGCGGGTGCTGTTCCGCGGCGACGAGGACCGAATCCGCGCGCTGGCCCGGTCGGTCGTCGCGCAACTCGCCGCGTTCCACTCCCCCGACGACCTCTGGATCGCCGTGTGCGTGTCGGACGAACGGCGGGCCGACTGGGAATGGGCCAAGTGGCTGCCGCACCACCTGCACCCCCAGGAGAGCGACGGCGCCGGACCCGCCCGGATGAACGGGGCGGCGTTCAACGAACTGGAGGACCTGCTGGGCGCCGAGTTCCTGGAGCGCCCGCCCTTCGACCCGGACGCCATCCCCGGACGCGAGGAACCGTTCACCGTGATCGTCATCGACGGTGGCACAGTGCCCAGCGGCCACCGGCTGGACGGCCCCGGGATGCGCAACACCGTCGTACTGGACCTCAGTGGCGCACTGACCTGGCGGCCCGGCCGGGTCACCCTCCGCTTCGACGTGACCGGCGACGACTTCTCCCTGGTGCGAACCGACCGCGACCGCAAGGAGCAGTCCACCCGTCTGGGCCGCCCTGACGTCTTCGGCCCGTGCGGCGCGACCGCGCTGGCCAAGCGGATCGCGCCCTATCGCATGGGCATGGCGACCGACATCAGCCAACCGCTCGCCACCGACGTGGAACTCACCACCCTGCTCGGCATCCAGGACCTCCACCGGCACAACCCGCAGACCCTGTGGGAGCGCAGCACCGGTCCCGGCCGGCTGCGGGTGCCCATCGCCGTGGGCGCGGACGGCCAGCCGGTGGAACTTGACATCAAGGAGTCCGCGCAGGGCGGCACCGGTCCGCACGGCATGCTGATCGGAGCCACCGGCTCGGGCAAGAGCGAACTGCTGCGCACGCTGGTGCTGTCACTGGCCCTGACGAACTCCTCGGAGACGCTCAACTTCGTCCTGGTCGACTTCAAGGGCGGCGCCACCTTCCTCGGCCTGGACGAACTGCCGCACGTGTCCGCCGTCATCACCAACCTCGCCGACGAGGCGGCGCTGGTCTCGCGTATGCAGGACGCCCTGCACGGCGAGCTGATCCGCCGCCAGGAACTGCTGCGCGCCGCCGGCAACTACACCTCGGCGCTGGAGTACGAGAAGGCGCGCGCCGCCGGCACCCCGCTGGCGCCGCTGCCCAGCCTGTTCGTGGTGGTCGACGAGTTCAGCGAACTGCTCGCGGCACACCGTGAGTTCATGGAGCTGTTCGTCATGATCGGCCGACTCGGCCGAAGCCTGGGTGTGCATCTGCTGCTTGCCTCGCAGCGACTGGACGAGGGCCGTATGCACCAGTTGGAGAGCCACCTCTCCTACCGGATCGGCCTGCGCACGTTCTCCGCGATGGAGAGCCGCGGTGTGCTCGGCGTACCGGACGCCTACGAGCTGCCGTCGGCGCCGGGCAGCGGCTTCCTCAAGTCCGGGGTCGAGGCGCTGACCCGATTCCGGGCCGCCTATGTGTCCGGGCCGTACCGGCACCGCCGCGGCAGCGCCAACCAGGCACGAGCCGCGGGCCAGACGGTGCCGTGGACGAGCGGCTACGTCGTACCGCGTGCCGTGCCCGACCTGCCGGAACCCGAGCCGGAGGCAGAGGAGACCGCGGAGACACTGCTCTCGGTCGCCGTCGACAAGCTGCTGGGAGCAGGCCCACCCGCGCACCAGGTATGGCTGCCGCCGCTGGACCTGCCCGCCACGCTCGACCAGGTGCTGCCACCGCTCACCCCCGACCCCGAGCTGGGGCTCACCACCGTGGGCTGGCCCGACCGGGGGATGCTGAAGGTCCCGATCGGCATCGTGGACCGGCCGTTCGACCAGATGCGCGACCTGCTCACCGTGGATCTGGCCGGCGTCGGCGGGCACATCGCGATCGCCGGCGGTCCGCAGAGCGGCAAGAGCACCATGGTGCGCACGCTCCTGACCGCCCTGGCCCTCACCCACACCCCGCGCGAAGTGCAGTTCTACTGCCTCGACTTCGGCGGCGGCACCCTGGCCGGTCTGGACGGACTGCCGCATATGAGCGGGGTCGCGGCGCGGCTGGACTCCGAGCGGGTGGGCCGCACGATCGCCGAGGTGAACACGCTACTGGCGACTCGGGAGAAGTTCTTCCTGGAGCACGGCATCGACTCCATGGCCACCTATCGGCGGCGCCGTGCCGCCGGGGAGTTCGCCGACCACGAGCACGGAGACGTGTTCCTGGTCATCGACGGCTGGTCCACGGTCCGCCAGGACTACGACCGGCAGATCTCCCACTTCACCGCGATCGCCGCCCGCGGCCTGAACTACGGTGTCCACCTCATCGTCACCACCGCCCGCTGGGTGGAACTCCCCTCCGCGGTGCGCGACCAGGCGGGCACCCATCTGGAGCTGCGGATGGGTGACCCGATGGATTCCGAGATCGACATGCGGCGGGCCGGAACCGTTCCCCGGGTCCCGGGACGCGGTCTGACCAGGGACGGCAAACTGCACTACCTCACGGCACTGCCCCGCATCGACGGCGGCGAGCGCGCCGACGACCTCAGCGAGGGTGTCGCCGGACTGGTGGCCGCGCTGGCCGAGAGCTGGCACGGTCCCGTCGCGCCCCGGGTGCGCATGCTGCCCACCGAACTCCCGGTGTCCGCACTGCCCGCACCGGAGGGCGACTTCCGGATCCCGCTGGGCCTTGAGGAGGACGAACTGGCCACGGTGTGGCACGACTTCGCCGAGAGCCCGCACATGGTCGTGATCGGCGACACGGAGAGCGGCAAGACCAACCTGCTGCGGCTCACCGCCCAGGCAGTGATGCAGCGGTACTCCCCCGCCGAGGCACGGATCATGGTGGTGGACTACCGACGCGAACTGGTCGAGGCGATCCCCGACGAATACCGGCTGGGCCACGCCGTCTCCATCGACGCGCTGCGCGACCTGGTCGACGGAGCAGCACGGGCGGTGAAGACGCGGGTACCGGGCCCCGACATCACCCCCGCCAGGATGCGTACGGCGGACTGGTGGACCGGACCGCGGCTGTTCATCCTCGTCGACGACTACGACATGATCGGCTCAGGACCGATGAACGCCCCGTTCGATCCGCTGCTCGACCAGCTGGCGCTCGGCTGGGAGGTGGGCCTGCACATGGTGGTGGCCCGCGCCGCCTCCGGCGCAGGCCGTGCCATGGGCGACCATCTGATGCGCCGGCTCCAGGAGGTCAACACCCCGACGCTGCTGATGTCCTGCCCGCCGTCCGAGGGCTATGTCATCGCCAACGCCAAGGGCCGCCTGCTGCCACCGGGCCGCGCCAGCCGGATCGCCCGCCGCCGGACGGTGCAGGTGCAGACCGCGTACCTGGGCGACACGGAGACATGACCTCGTTTCCGCGGTGCACCGCACCCCGCGGCGCCGGGGGAGGATCAGGCGGCCGGCCGCCACCCGCGCGCCCGGCCCCGCGGGAACACCACCACCGCAGCCGCCACCAGCAGAACCAACCCCCCGGCCGCCGACGCGACCAGCACGGCGCGCTGCCGGGGGGCCGGGGAGGGCGTCGGGGGCAGGCCGGCGGGGGGCGGCTGCGGCACCGCGCCGACGGCGTCGGGCAGGACGGCCGTGAGGGCGGCGTAGACGTCCAGGCGCGGGGGCGACGCCGGATACGCGGTGCCCGCAAGGCGCCGCGCCACTTCCGCCGCGCTCAGGTCGGGATGGCGTGCCCGGACGAGGGCCGCGGGGGGGGCGCCCGGGGGGGGCGGCGCCCGGCGGGCGCGGACGCTCTCTCACACGCTCGCCCAGGGCGGCGCGGCCCGCGCCGCGCGCCCCCC
>NZ_JBHXFA010000043.1:2415-35455 GCF_042724175.1 Streptomyces sp. NPDC127084 | reverse complement strand
CCGGACGAGGGCCGCGGCGCCCGCCACGTGGGCGGCCGCCAGGGAGGAACCGGAACCCAGGTAATGCCCGGTGCCCTTCGGCCCGTTCCCGACGACCGCGACGCCGGGGGCCGCGAGGTCCGCAGAAAGAGCCGTGGGCGCTCCTTCAGGACGGCCGCCGCCGGAGCCGTAGTCCATCACCGCGAGCACATCAGGCACCGCGGCGGGCCAGTACCAGAGCGGCGCGGCCTTGTCCTGCCCCGCCGAGTCCCGTGCAGCCGCGTCCGGGGCGAACGGGGCGACCACCAAGGCGTCCCGTTCGGTGGCGTAGGCCACCGCGGCGGTCAGCTCCTCCTTGCCCGCGGGCAGAGCCCGAGCGACGTAGACCACCTGCGCGCCCGCGGCCGCGGCCGTCCTGATGCCGTCGGCGAGCAGATCCGGGTCGGTGGCGCCGCGTTCCTCGGTGCCCCGCACCGCGAGGATCCGCGCCGCCGGGGCCACGCCTGCGGGGCCGACGCCCTCGGCTCGCGCCGCGGCGATCAGCCCGGCGGCGAAACTGCCGTGTCCGACGCAGTCACCGTCCGCGTTCCCGGCGGTCTGCACCCGTCCGGCCAGGGCCGGGATCGAGGTGCCGACTCCGGTGTCCACCACCGCCACGGTCACCCCGGCGCCCTGGGACTGCTGCCAGGCCCGGGGAAGTCCGAGGGCGCGAACGGTCCACGGTTCACGCTCGGCGGACCGTCCGGACGACGCGGCGCAGGCCTCGTCAGCGGCCAACTCAGAGCGCATGACCGGTAGTTCCACCGGGTCGGAAGCGGCCAGGGCGGGGCCGGCACCGGCGAAGAGCAGGGGGAAGGTGGCTATCAGGGCTGCCGCAGCCGCACGTGCGGAGGTGGGGTCGCGTCGCATGGCGCGCATCCTATGGTGCCCGCCGGAGCGGAACGAAGGGCACCCGGTTCACAACGCGCCAGTGAACTCCGTTGACCCCGCTGGAAGATGACGTAGTAGCTCACGTAGCCTGCATCCGTCGCGTCCCGACGTCCCTCAGGGCCGAACAGTGGCGCCGGAGCGAGGAGGATCAAGCTTGTCACGGCAGTTGCTCACGGTCTGCCCGGAGCAGCCGGAAAGTTTCCGGACCATCGGTGAGGCGCTGGCTCAGGCGCGCAGCGGCGCGGTCGTCCGGGTACGGCCCGGACGCTACCCGGAGAACCTGACCGTCCGGACCCGGGTCACGATCGTCGCCGAGGGCGAACGCGGCAGCGTCGAGATCTGCCCCCGCCGCGGCAGCGCCGTGGTGCTGGTCGCCGACGCGGTCATGCTCACCGACCTCACACTGCGCGGCGGTGCCGAAGACGTACCGGTGGTCGACGCGGCGCGCGGGCAGGTCGCCATGGACGGCTGCACCGTCGTCGGCAGGGGCTGGACCGCCCTGTTGGCCCGGGAGTCGGGCTCGCTGGCCATGCGGGGCTGCCGGGTCAGCAACCCGGACGGTGCCGGCATCGTGGACACCACGGACACCGGCAGTGTGATCTCCGACTGTGTGATCGAGAACCTGGCCACCACCGCCGTCGTGATCAGCGCGAACGGCCGCACCACGGTGCGGGAGTGCCGTATCCGCGACGCCCGCGCCAACGGGGTGCTCGCCAACGGCGAGGCCCAAGGCGTCATCGAGGACTGCGACATCTCCGGCACCGGGAAGCCCGCCATCGCATTGGAGGGCGACAGCAGCACCCGGGTGCAGCGCGTACGAGTGCACGACGCGGCGGTCGGTGTGTACGTCACCAGCAGCTCGCGTCCGGTGCTGGAGCAGGTGACGGTCAGCGACACGGCCGGTCCCGGTTTCGTGCTGGCGTCGGGAGCCGACCCGGAGGTGCTGCGCTGCCGTACGTCGCGCACCACGGGCAACGGACTAGCCGTCACGGAGCGTTCGCGCGGCACCTTCCGCGAGTGCGAGTTCGACACCGCCGGCGGGTCGGCGATCCGGGTGACCGGCTCCAGCACACCGGCTCTGACCGACACCACGGTGCGTGACTGCGCGGACCGGACGGGCGCCGTGGTGCTGGATGAGGAGTCGGCCGCCGAATTCGACCGGCTGGAGATAGCCGACCCAGCCGGCGTCGGCATCCTGATCCGCGGGGGCGGCAACCCGCTGGTCCGCCGCGCCCGGGTCACCAAGTCCGGTGGGCACGGCGTGGAGGTCGCGGACGACGGCCGAGGGCGGCTGGAGAACTGCGAGATCGAGAACGCCGGCGCGGCCGGCATCCGGGTGTCCGGCGGTGGCAACCCGCACCTGCGGGACACCACCGTGCTCGGCGCGGACGACGCCGGGATCCGGATCGGCGCGGAGGGTCTGGGCACGGTCCGCGACTGCCGGGTGCACGCCTCGGGCGCCTCCGGCATCGCCGTGGACAAGGGGGGTGAGCTGTCGGTGCTGCGCACCGAGGTGACCGACTCCGGGGCACACGGTGTGATGGCAGTGGACGGGGCCCGGCTGACCCTCAACGCCTGTGTGATCAAAGGAAGTATGGGCGACGGCGTGCGGATCGACAGCGTCGAGCAGATCACTGCGGCGGGCTGCACCGTGCGGGAGAACCAGGGCGCGGGACTGAAGCAGACCCGCGGCAGCGACCGGTTCACGGTGGAGGACCTGACCAGCGCGGACAACGGCGCTCCCGACGTCTGGGGAGCGGACGTCGCCGGCACCGTACCGGCGGGCGAGCCGGGTGGCCGGGGCGGGTCCGCGAAGGCCGCACCGTCGGGGCCGCTGGATGAGCTGGACTCGCTGATCGGCCTGGCCGATGTGAAGCACCAGGTCCGCACACTGGTCAACCTCAACCAGCTGGCGCAGCGCCGTGCCCGGCTCGGCATGCCCGTACCGCCGATGAGCCGTCATCTGGTCTTCTCCGGTCCGCCCGGCACCGGCAAGACCACCGTCGCCCGGCTCTACGGCGGCATCCTCGCCGAGTTGGGTGTGCTGGGCTCTGGGCACCTGGTCGAGGTATCCCGGGCCGACCTCGTCGCCCAGGTCATCGGCGGCACGGCGATCAAGACGACGGCGGCGTTCAACGAGGCACTGGGCGGTGTGCTGTTCCTGGACGAGGCGTACACCCTGCTGTCTGACGGCAAGGGCAGTGGCGCGGACTTCGGCCGTGAGGCAATCGACACCCTGCTGAAGCTGATGGAGGACCACCGCGAAGAAGTGGTGGTGATCGCCGCGGGATACACCGACGAGATGTCCGCCTTCCTCAACTCCAACCCCGGCCTGGCCTCCCGCTTCACGCGCACCATCGAGTTCGCCAACTACACAGCAGAGGAACTCGTCACGATCACCGAGCGGATGTGCGAAGCCCACCGCTACGAGCTGGACCCGCGCACTCTGGACGCCCTCGCCGGGCACTACGGCCGGATGGAGCGGGGCGCGACGTTCGGCAACGGCCGGGCCGCGCGCCGGGTGTTCGAGGAGATGGTGGACCGGCAGGCGTTCCGTCTCGGCTCGATGGTGGAACCGGCCGAAGCAGATCTGTCGCTGCTGCTGCCCGCGGACGTCGGCACCGAGTCCGGCGACGCGACCCAGGGGGCGGGCAGTTCCGAGGAACTGCTCGCCAAGCTCGACGCCATGGTCGGTCTCGGGGCCGTCAAGCGCGAGGTGACCGATCTGGTGAACCTGCTGGCCACCACCCGGCAGCGGCAGGCGGCCGGACTGCCCACCCCGAAAATCAGCCAGCACCTGATCTTCTCCGGCCCGCCCGGCACCGGCAAGACGACCGTCGCCCGCCTCTATGCCGAGCTGCTGCACTCCCTGGGGGTGCTGCCCAAGGGGCAGCTCGTGGAGGTTGCCCGCGCGGACCTCGTGGGCCGGTACGTCGGTCACACCGCGCAGATCACCAAGGAGGTGTTCGAACGGGCCCTGGGTGGTGTCCTGTTCATCGACGAGGCCTACACCCTCACGCCCGAGGGGTCGACGTCCGACTTCGGCCGGGAGGCGGTGGAGACGCTGCTGAAGCTCATGGAGGACCACCGCGACGAGATCGTGGTGATCGCCGCCGGATACACCGCCGAGATGCAACGGTTCCTGGACTCCAACCCCGGCCTGACCTCGCGGTTCACCCGCACCGTGGAGTTCGAGAACTACACGACCGAGGAACTGGTCGGGATCATCACGGCACAGGCCGCCGACTCCGGCTACGACTGCCCGCCGGAGACCGTCGAGGCGCTGGGCCGGTACGTGGCCGCCATCCCGCGCGACCGCGCCTTCGGCAACGCCCGCACCGGGCGGCGGCTGGTGGAGGCGATGATGACCCGACAGGCCCGGCGGATCGGCGCGCTGGCCGCGCCAGGCCTGGACGACCTGCGGCTGCTGCTCCCCGAGGACCTGCCGGCGGACGGCCCCGACGGGGCAGCGCGCTGAGACGGCCGCCGTGGGCAGGGGGCAGCGTATACCGCTCTCGCCCGGAGGACGGCGGTGGTGCCGAGGGCCCGCGGTGCCGAGCCCCACGGGTGGCGACCGTCAACCGCCAGCGGCGACGGACCGCGCGGCCCTCGATGAGTGGTCCGGGCCGCGCCCCGGGGAGCCGTTGGGGGCACCTGGTACGTCCCACGTGCCCCCGAGCGGCTCAGCTGGACCTGGGCACGGCGTGCGCCTCGGCGGCGTCGCCGCAGGGGCCGCCGAGCGGCCTCTCCCAGGGGTGCCGCGACCTCAATGGTCGATCCACTGGACCCACTGCTGGTTGTCGGCGCCGTGGCACGGCCACACGATGACCGGGGTGCCTTCCGTCTTCCCGAGGTTGTAGACGTCCACACACTTCGAGCTGAACTGCGACACCAGGATGTTGGTGGTCTTGTTCAGATGGAACTGCTGCCCTCGGCTGCCGTTGCACCTGGCTATCTCCACCGCCGACCCGCTGGCCGACGAAGTCGCGCTCATGCACAGTCCCTTGGCCCGGGCGGTGCCGTCCGGCAGGAACTCCCAGCGCTGCTCGTCTTGGCCGTTGCACTTCGCAATCCGCAGCTGGCTGCCGGCGGAAGAGGGATTCAGGCACATCCCGGCGTTCACCCCGATCAGGAAGTAGCCGGCCTTCGACGAGCGCTTGCCGTTTCCCTCATCGCTCTTGGGAGGAGTGCTCGCCGACGGCGACTTCCCGGGGGTGGTCTTGGGCTTGCTGCTGGGTGCCGCCGACTTGGCAACCCCGGCGGCCTTGCCCGGGGACTCCTTCGTCGCCGGCTTGGAAGCAGAGACGGACGGCGAGGCCGCACCCTTTGCCGGCGGGGTCTTGGGGGTGTAATCGCCCGGAGCGGACGGGGGTGCCGCTCCGAGCACGGTGTCGTCGGAAGGCCCTGCGGCAGCGGTGTTCTTCGCCGAGGGTGCGTCGCGGTCGTCCTGCGCCAGGACCACCAGGGGGACGGTGGTCAGGAGTGCGCCGACGATCACCGCAGCCGCGAGTATCGGCTTCTTGGGGCGTCCCGGCTCGGGTTCCGCCACCGCGGCACCGGACGACGGCCCTCCCGAGGAACCGGAGAGTGCCTGTGCCCCGGCGCCTTCGGCGGCGGACCCGGAGCCGGGGCCTGACGCGGCGGCAGGGTCCGGTCCGGGAACGGGGTCCGCGCCGGGGGCGAGAGCGGACCCCGCAGCGGCGGCTCGGCCGGAAGCGCTGTCCGATCCGTCCCGCCGGACACCGCTCGGTGCCGACGCCGCAGCCTGCTGGGACCGGCCGACTCCCCCGCTCCCCGCTGTCGCCTCGGCGGCCTCGTCCGTTGCCGTGTCCTGGCCGGTCGCCTGGGAGGAGGCCTCTTGTGTCGCGCTGGCGGCAGCGACGACCGCGGCCGCGCCGGCACTCGCACCTGAAGGCTCCTGCCGACCGGCGGGGGCGAGTTCCTCTCCTGCCTGGCAGGCGACGGTGGGCAACGCGACCGCCTGGCGCACCTTGGGTGCGCCGGGACCGGTCGCCTGGGGCGATGCGGCAGCCGGTCGGGCTCCGTTGTTCTGAGGTGGCATCCGTACTCCGTTGTCGGCTTGTGGGGGATGCGTACGTGGTGCTCAGCGGCTCAGGTGACGGGAAGCCGGTAGGAACCACCGCTGTCGGGGTGCGCAACCGATTCGTCGTCGCGTCTCCCATCCGGCTCCCGCCCCTCCGCGGCTCGACGCCTCCATGGGCCCGTAGGGCCCATGGACCGCGTTGCGGACGCGTAGGCCGAAGCGTAGCCAACGAAGTGACAGGTCCAGACCAGTGGGTGGGAACCGACTGGTTTCATGTGCGGGTGCCCTCGGAAGGCGGCTGGGACCAAGGATGCCCAACAACCTCGACATCCGACCGCGATTTGAGGTTCTTCAGCGCTTGGCAGGGCGTGAATTCGCGTGACCGCTCACCCTGCACGGCACAACGAACATGGGCAATGGGGCAACGGGACAGGGGAATTCGGGCAAGGATGGGTGAACGCACGGCAGGCGGCAGAAGTGTTGTCAGTGGCGGCGTCTAGCGTGGGAAGCATGACGCGGGTACTGCACACGTATGCCTATCTCCGCCCCTCAGCGGTGCACCATGACGCGGAGGGCGGCACACTCAGTCTCCAGACTTCCGGAGGCGTCACACCGGTGGGGCCGGAGGCCCATCCGAGCTTCTTCCGAGGATTTCTGACGCACCCTCAGGTCAGCGCGGCCGCTCTGCTGTGCGTCGCGGACGTCGCCGCCGCCCGCTACCACCGGCCGCTGCCCCCCGTATCGCTCGACCCGGTGGTCACCGGGAACGGGGACCGGCTGCGGTTCGAGTCGTTCTCCGGCTGCTGCGGGGTGTACGCGCGACTCGACATGATGGGCGACGCCCTCGACGGCGGCGGCATCGGACACGGCACGACCAACGTCGATGTGAACCTCCCGCTCCGGGAAGCGCTGACCCGCGTGGGCCCGGCCGATCCGCTGCACATGCGGGTCGGGCCCGACGAACTTGCCGTCACCACCTTCGACGGCCCGGTGATCGAGAAGAAGGTGCCGCTACCCGACCGCTGGCTGCGCGGATTCGCCGAAACGCAGGTGATCGCCTCGGAGTTCGACCCGCGCGTGGAGCTCACCGCGACCGAGGCCGTGCGCTTCCTGCGGTCGCTGCCGCGTCCGGGACCCGCCCGCGGCGCGTCGCGCGGAGCACGCTGGGTGGTCCCTGCGGGACGGTCACTGCGCGCCACCACCCGGCCCGTCCCCGGAGCGGTGTGCCTGCCGGGCCCGGAGCGGCTCGCCACGCTGGCCCGGGTGCTGCGCCACGCGACAGGCCTGCGGATCCACGGTCCGGCCGTCACGACGGGCAGCGGCCCCGTGGCGAGCGTGTGGGAGGTGCGGCTCCCCGGGATGCGCCTCAGCCTCACACTGTCCCCGGACACCGCACGGGGCTTCTCCGGTGAGGGCGGTGTCCTGGACGGCCTGGCGGCGCAGGAGTCGGCAGCGGACGCCGAGTCGGTGTCGGTACTGCTCGCCTGGGATCCCGCCGTCGACATCGCCGACCTGGCCGCGCAGTCCGGACTCACCGGGCGGCGCGTACGAGCGGCGCTCACCCGGCTCGCCACGGCCGGGCGTATCGGCTACGACGTGGCGGAGGCGGCGTACTTCCACCGGGAGCTGCCGTACGACAGCGGGTCGGCGGAGCGTCACAACCCCCGGCTGCGCGCCGCCCACGCCTTGGTCGAGGCGGGCGCGGTACGCCTCGACGGTGAGCTGGCCACGGTCACCGCCGACGATCATGTCCACCGGGTCAGGTCCGCCGAAGGACGTCTGAGCTGTACCTGCCGCTGGTGGGCCGAATACCGCGGCGGCCGCGGACCGTGCAAGCACGCCCTCGCCGTCCGCATAGTCCGCCGGACGGCGTCAGACCGTACGGCAGCACATCCCCCGTCCACCACCGCCGGGAACTCTCCCGTCACGTCCACCGGAGCAGACCGATGAGCGAGACCGTCACCTACGTCATCCCGGACGGGGCCACCAATGGCATGCGTGAGCTGTTGCACGCCGTGCGCGAGGGCCGTGAAACGGCCGTCCCCGAGCTCGTCGGCGCCCTCACCGACGCCGAGCGGCGCATGTCCCTGCCGGTGCTCAAGTCGTGGCGCGCGACCGCGCGAACCACCTGGGACCACGGGCACTGGGCCGTACGCACGGCTCTGCGGCTCGCCGGTGCGGGGTGCGACACCGGCGCGGCGGCCGTGGTGCAGTGGCTCGCCAACGGCGATCTGCGCCTCTTCAGCGACGATCCCTCGCTGGTCCTGAAGACTCTGGGTGACCGCGACCCCGCGTGGCTGGCTCAGGTGGCGCACCGGCTGGCGGAGCGCCGCACCGTCGCGGGGGAGGAGTACCCGCTGATCGCGCTGCTGGTGCACCAAGCGGGCTGTGAACCTCCCACGACAGACGGCTTCGTCATCGGCTGGGAGCGCAGCAAGATGCTCGCCGGAATGACGATCAGGGAGCGGCTCCGGGACGACCCGTTCCTGAGACTGCTGGTCCCCCGGCTCTTCGAAGTGCCGGAGGCCGGCTCGGACTTCCTGTTCAGCCGGGAGGACGATCCCGGATGGCCCGACGCGCTCGCCGGGCTCGCCGACGAGGGACTGCTGAGCCGCGAGATGCTGATCGACGGCTGTCTCTCGCGTCTGACGCGCGGGGGCCGACTCGGCCTGGTGAGGGGCTTCCTCGCCCTGCTGACCGCCCTGGACCTGTCAGAGGAGGAGCAGGCGGCACACCTGCTCACCTGGGTACGTATGATGCCCGACGCCCATGCGCTGGTGGCGGCGCGTGCCCAGGAGGTGCTGGCCGGGCTGGACGAGGCGGGCCGCGTGGAGAGCGAGCATCTGATCGAGGCTTCCCGGGCCGCCCTGTTCCGCCCCGAGAAGAAGATCGTGCGGGCCCAGCTGGCCATGCTGGACAGGGCGATGAAGCGTGAGCGCTCACGCACGGACGAGCTGCTTCCCGTGGTCGCCGAAGCGTTCGGCCACGAGGAGCACAGCCTCCAGGAGCGGGCTCTCGCCCTGGTCGTCCGTCACCGCAGGCACGCGAGCGCCGCCGTCTTGGCCAAGCTCGCGGCGAGCGCCGCGCAGCTCGGCCCCGACCTGCGCGGACGCGCGGCTGAGGTGTTCGGCGACGCCGTCGCGGCCGAAGACGCCGATGCCCCGGCCGCCGAGAACGACACGCTGCCGCCGGTGCCGAGCGCCGAGCGGCTCAAGTCGGCAACGCCGAGCGCCGCCGAACTCGCCGAGGATACCGGTGCGCTGCTGCGCAGGGGTGGGCCTCCCGCGCGGTGGGAACACGTCCTGAACGGCCTGGTGGTTCACGCCCACAACGACCTGGCGGGGCTACGTGCCGCCCTGGAACCGGTCGCGGCCCAGCGGACCCTGGAGTGGCAGGTCGACTATCTGAAGCAGGGGCTCGCGATCGTCGTCATGTCGATCATGGGCACGCCCTTGGGGAACGTGAGCGTCGCCCGCGATCATTTCGGGCCCCAGTGCCCGGACTTGGCCCTCAGGTCGGCCCCCCTCGTCCGCGCGGCCGAGATCGGGACCCGGCTGGGCACTGACCCGTTGCCGTTCCTGCTGTCCACGCCCACCTGGTCGACGGGGACCATCGAAGCGTCGGAGCTGGTGGCGCGGCTCGCCGCGTACGAGCGCACCGGTACCGAACCCGGCCAGGCCGACTTCTCCCAGGCCCTGTTGCGACTCGACCGGCGGGTACCGTCCGAGGCACGGGCGGCTGCCGCGGTGCTCACGTCCCCCGCGGGGCTGCGGCTCGCCGACTGGCTCGCCTCGGAAGGACTGCCCGACCCCGCCGTCTGGCGCGACATCGAGCCACTGAGACCGAGGACGCCCCGCCCGGGGGTGCTGGTCCGCACCGAGGCTCTGCGAGGGCGCGAGGACCATCCCGAGCCGTTCCGCTCCCTCCTCGGGGCCTTCGACCCCGTCGGGAGTCCATGCCGGTGCGGGAGCGGTTGGGAGTGCTCCCCGCACACCTTGGCCATCCTGCCCCAGCACCGGGAGGTCGTCGCGGCGCGGATGCTGGCGCCCTTCGGAAGCCTGGCCGAGTCCGACGCCGTCGGTGTGTACACCCCGGTGCTGCCCACGCTGGCCGAGTCGGGCGGACCCGCCGGGCCCGCGACCCATCTCCTCGTGGCGTACGGCCTGGGAGCACGGCGCACGGATGAGCAGTTGTACGCCGTGGACGCGATGCTCGTGCTGGCCGCTCGCGGACAACTCGACGCGGCCCGGCTCAGCCGGGACATCGCCGATCTGATCAGCCTGCGCCGGCTCAAGCTCCAGCGTGTCGTGGCGGCGCTGCGCGAAGCGGTGCGCTCCGGCGCCTACGCCACGGTGTGGGCGGTGCTCGCGGCTGCTCTCCCCCTCCTGCTGAAGGACGGAGCGACAAGAACACACGGCCTCCCAGCCATGCTCACGATCGCCGCCGAATGCGCGGAGCGGTGCGGCGCGGCAGAGGCGATACCGGAGATCGACGAGCTGGCGGCACGCTCTGGCTCGTCACAACTGGTCAAACAGGCGCGGCGTATCAGGAAAGCGACCGGAATGCCGCCGATGGAGCGTCACTGAGACGTCCCCGGTCCTCGTGGGGGCCGCCGCGGGAGCGGCATGGCGCTGGGGCGCGGCCCGGGTACGGGTGATCGAGATGTCACGGCGTCTCCTGCCGCCTGCCGTCAGAGGGCGCCGCGACCGCTGACGCCCCCATGGCATGCGACGGAACCCGACGGCTTCGCAGACGCCCTCACTGTGGGCATCGCTGCGGCCGAACCGGTCACCGCGGCGAAGGCGGGGGGCGGCAGCCAGCCGTCGCAGCCTGCCGAAGAGGCCGCGTGACGTGGCCGAGCGCATACGGGCTCCCATGGCCACGTGCACCGCAGGTCCGCAGGCCGGGCCTCCGGGCGCGCCGGGCCGGTGCCTGGACCGGCCCGGGGTCCTGAGCCCGGCGCGCACCCGGCGTTTGCCGGACTCCGCCGCCCGGCACCAGGCGTCGCGGGCTCAGACCGGCACTCAGCCCTCCCGTACCGTCAGCACGATCTTGCCCCGGGTGCGCCCTGTCTCGCCCAGACGGTGGGCGTCGGCGGCGCGCTCCAGGGGGAAGGTGCTCTCCACCAGCGGACGCAGCCGCCCTTCCGCGGCCAGTGCGGCGATGGCCCGCATGCCGGTGGAGTCGGGTTCCACCAGGGTGAAGCCGGAGCGGCTGCTCCTCGGGTCGTCCGCCACAGCAGCGGGGACCTCGTCGGGGGACGGCAGTGTGACGAGGGTGCCGCCGTCGCGCAGCACGTGCAGGGAGCGGGGGCCGTAGTCGCCGCCGATCGCGTCGATGACCACATCCACGGTGCCTCCACCCAGCGCTTCCGCGAAGTCCTGACGGGTGTAGTCGATGAGCTCGTGCGCGCCCAGCTCCTTGAGCAGAGCGTGCTTCTCCTCGCGGGCCGTACCGATGACATACGCGCCGCGCGCCGCCGCGATCTGCACGGCGAGGTGGCCGACCCCGCCCGACGCCGCATGGATCAGCACCCGCTGCCCCTCGGCCAGCCCGGCCGTCTCGACCAGCGCCTGCCAGGCGGTCAGCCCGGCCAGCGGCAGTGCCGCCGCCTCGATGTGGCTGAGCGACGCGGGCTTGGGGGCGAAGTGGCGGGCCGGGGCGGTGACGAACTCGGCGTAGCCGCCGGCCTGGCGCGGGAACTCGGGCATACCGAAGACCTCGTCGCCCGGCTGGAACAGAGTGACGCCGAGACCGACGGCCTCCACGACACCCGAGACGTCGTAGCCCAGCACCGGCGGCTCACCGTGCATGCCGAACCCGCCCGTGGCCCGGGTCTTCCAGTCGATCGGGTTGACGCCCGCCGCGTGCACCCTGACCAGGATCTCCGTCGGACCCGGGACCGGCCGCTCGATGGTCACGGCGGTGAGCACCTCGGGCCCGCCCCAGGAGGCCGGGCTGATCGCGCGCATCGTCGTGGTGTCGTTCATGGGAAGTCTCTCCGTTCGCTCACGTTCGCCCGGTGCTCCGAGCGGTACGCCACCACCATCGGCGCTGGCAGCCTGATCCTGAACTGGCCTGATGGCCATGATGTGACAGAATCTGGCCATGGCCACGATGGAGCAGCAGGGCGAGTGGAATGCGTACGAGGGCTGTGTGGTGCCACCGGGACCCGACCCGCACCGAGTCGCGGTCCTCGCCCTCGACGGGGTGATGACCTTCGAGCTCGGCATCCCGGCGCGGATCTTCGGGAGCGCCCGGTCGGCGGACGGCACTGCGCTGTACGAAGTGCTGGTCTGCACCCCGGACGGGCGCCCGGTCCGTACCGAGGCGGGCTTCTCCATCGATGTGGAGCACGGTCCCGAGGCGCTGGAACGCGCGGACACGGTGATCGTCGCACCGACCCACCTGCTGGGCACCATCGGCACGGACGGGACACTCCCGGAGCCGCTGGCCGGCGCCCTGGCGCGGATCAGGCCGGGCACGCGGACGGTGTCCATCTGCACCGGCGCGTTCGTGCTGGCGGCGACCGGGCTGCTGGACGGGCGCCCGGCCACGACCCACTGGGCCGAGGCCCAGCACTTCCGGAGGCTGTTCCCCCGGGTGCGATTCGACGAGGACGTGCTCTTCGTCGACGACGGCGAGCTGCTGACCTCGGCGGGGGCCGCGGCGGGCGTCGACGTGTGCCTGCATCTGGTGCGGCGCGACCACGGCAGCGCACTCGCGAACCAGGTGGCGCGGCGTTGCATCGTGCCGCCGTGGCGGGACGGCGGCCAGGCGCAGTACATCGAGCGGCCGGTACCCGCCCCGACGACGGCCACGACGGCGCCCACCCGGGCCTGGGCGCTGGAGCGGCTGCACCGGCCTCTGACGCTCACCGAGTTGGCGGGCCATGCCCGGATGAGCGTAAGGACGTTCACCCGGCGGTTCCGCGACGAGGCGGGGGTGACCCCTGGCCAGTGGCTCACCGCCCAACGGGTCGAGATCGCCAAGCAGCTGCTGGAGACCAGCGATCTGTCCATCGACCTGGTCGCCGACCGCGCGGGCTTCGGCAGCGCGAACTCGCTGCGCCAGCACATGCGGGAGCTGGTGGGAGTCTCACCGGCCGCCTACCGGCGCACGTTCCACGCCGCGGCGACGGGCCCGGGCGGGGCCGCGATGCGGACCACCTGAGCCGCCCGGCCCGTTCACCGCTGCCGAGTCAGCGCCCCAGTACCGCCATCGCCGCGTTGTGGCCTGGGATACCGCTCACCCCGCCGCCGCGTACCGCTCCCGCTCCGCACAGCAGCACGTTCGGGTGTGCGGTCTCGACGCCCCAGCGGCCGGTCGACTCGTCCCCGTAGGGGAAGGCCAGATCTCGGTGGAAGATATGGCCGCCGGGCAGCCTGAGTTCGTGTTCGAGGTCCAGCGGGGTCTTGGCCTCGATGCAGGGCTGCCCCACCTCGTCCACAGCCAGGCAGTCGGCGATCGGCTCCTCCAGATGGGTGTCCAGTTCGGCGAGGGTGGCTTTCAGCAGGGCGTCGCGGGTGGCGTCCGGGGCGTCGGCGAACAGCCGGGCGGGAGTGTGCAGGCCGAAAAGGGTCAGGGTCTGGTAGCCCTGTGCGGCCAGCTCGGGCGCGAGGATCGTGGAATCCGTGAGGGAATGGCAGTAGATCTCGGACGGCGGGGCCTCGGGCAGCCGGCCCGCCGCCGCCTGGGCGTAGGCGGTCGCCAACTGCTGGTAGCCCTCGGCGATGTGGAACGTGCCGGCGAACGCCTGGCGCGGGTCGACCGAGTGGTCGCGGAGCCTGGGCAGGCGCCGCAGCAGCATGTTGACTTTGAGCTGGGCACCCTCGGGCGGGGTCGGCGGCTCCTCGCCGAGCATCGCGGCCAGGGCCTGCGGTGAGGCGTTGACCAGGACTTTGCGCGCGGCCACGGTGCCTTCGCCGCGGTCGTCGGTGCGGAACACCACCTCGGCGTTGTTGGCGCCGTCGGTGTGGATGCGCAGCACCTCACGGCCGGTGGCGATCTCCGCACCCGCGCGGCGGGCCGCATGGGCCAGCATGTCGGTGAGCGTCCCCATACCGCCGGCGGGTACGTGCCAGTCGCCGGTGCCGCCGCCGATGACGTGGTACAGGAAGCAGCGGTTCTGCAGGAGGGAAGGATCGTGTGCGTCGGCGAAGGTGCCAATCAGCGCGTCGGTGAGGACCACGCCCCGTACCAGGTCGTCGGTGAAGTGCTCCTCGACCGCCACTCCGATGGGCTCCTCGAACAGCATGCTCCAGGTCGCGTCGTCTCCGAGCCGGGCTCGCAGCTGCTCTCGGGACGGCAGCGGTTCGGTGAGGCTGGGGAAGATCCGCTTGGCGGCCGTCCGGGTCCGTTCGTAGAAGCGGAGCCAGGAGCCGTACTCCGCGTCCGAGCCGGTGAGCCGCGCGAAGGACGCACGGGTGCCCTCCTCGTCACGGCCGACGAGCAGCCCGGTGGACCGGCCGCCGCGCTGGGTCGGGGTGTACGAGGACACGGTCCGCCTGCACAGGGCGAAGGAAAGGCCGAGATCGTTGACGATCTTGGCGGGCAGCAGGGAGACCAGATACGAGTAGCGGGAAAGACGTGCGTCGACGCCGGCGAACGGCCGGGTGGAGATCGCCGCTCCCCCGGTGTGTTCCAGACGTTCCAGAACCAGGACGCTCCGCCCCGCCCGCGCGAGGTAGGCGGCGGCGACCAGTCCGTTGTGGCCCCCGCCCACGATGACGGCGTCGTAGCTGGCTCGGGAGAATGCTTCGGCTGCTGGCATGTCTCTTCGTAGCACGTGGTGATCGTCGCGACCAGAGGGCAGCGGCGGCAGTCGCGGGGCAGGGAGCCGGGAAAGCGGCCACGGGGCAGCGGACTCAGCCGCGCGTCAGATGCCCAGTTGCGCGGTGACGTCCCCGGCCGCGATCGCCGCCTTGAGTGCCGCGTGGTCGGCGACGGTGCGGTCCGCGTAGGCCATGGCGAAGTCGGCCATCGCCTGGTCGAACCGGTCGGACGTGCCGAGGTAGGCGGCGACGGCGACGCGTTCGCCGGTGCGGGCGTGGGCGCGGGCGAGCGCCCGGCCGCAGAGTCCGGCGTATTCGCCGAGCAGCGCCGGGTCCATGGACTGGACGTCCGCCGAGCCCTTCATGTCGCGCAGCTGGCGCCAGTAGAAGTGCCGCCCGGCCGGGCCGCTCACCCAGCCGAGGAAGATATCGCTGGCGGCCTGGAGCAGCCGCTGTCCGGCGACCACTCGCTGGCCTTGGTGTTTGTACTCCGAACGGGGCAGATGAGGTTCGAGTACGGACCGCTGCGCCTCCTTGATCTGGAGGAAGAGCGGGTCCCCGTCGTCGCGGCCGGTCAGCAGCGCCACATAGCACCGGGTGCCGACGCTCCCCACGCCCACGACCTTGCGAGCGGCCTCGGCGAACCGGAACCGGTCCAGCAGGACCCTGCGGTCCTCGGGGAGCGTGCTGCGGTAGTCGCTGAGGATCTTCCGTACGGCGGACGCGTCGGCCAGTTCGAGTACGTCGAGCAGCGGCGGGTCGTAGACGATACGGCGCCGCCCCTCCACGAGCGTGGTGAGCTTCTCCACTGCCTGGAGGCTGGTACGGCGGCGGGCCTTCGCGATCTGGGTCTCGACGCGGCTGCGGTCCACCTTGCGGACGAGGGCGAGAACGTCGGCCGCGTCGATCCGCTCGTACCAGACGGCGAGTTCGCCGAGCCCGGCGAGGCGCCGCATGGCGGTCCGGTACGAACGTGCTCCGGCCAGCGCAGCCTGGCGGGCCTTCGTCTCGGAATGGCCGTTGTCGAGCGCGGCCACGGCGATGCTGGCGACGAGTCGCTTGAGGTCCCACTCGAAAGGGCCCGGAAGGGTCTCGTCGAAATCGTTGAGGTCGAACAGCAGGGTGCGTTCCGGGGACGCGAAGGCGCCGAAGTTGAGCAGGTGCGCGTCGCCGCAGAGCTGGACGGTGAGACCGCTGTGCGGCTGGGAGGCGAGATCGGCGGCCATGACGGCGGGGGCGCCGCGCAGATACGTGAACGGCGAGACGGCCATCCGGCCGTAGCGGATCGGCACCAGGTCGGGCTCCCGGCTCCTTGCCTGCTCCTCGAGGATCGCGATCGGGTCGCGCCGGTCCGCAGCGGGGATCCAGCGCCCATGAGAGGAGCGTGGCACCTGTTTGCGCGCGGCCCGGCCGCGCTGCTCCTGTTCGGCGGGATCCGTCATAGCGACATTGTGCGCCGGACGCAGCCTCCTGACCTGCGGAAGCATCCATGAGGGTGAGTGCGCGGGAGTGTCCGGTGCTCATCGGGGCCGCGCAGAGGACCCGGCAGGCGGGCGTCGGGCGTCGCCACTCCGCTGACCGGGCAGGCGCGCGTCGCCTGCCGGGACCCGACTGGCGATGCCTACCCGGGGCCGGCGCCGCTGCGCTGCCGCAGCTCGGCGACTCGGCGGTACAGCTCCACCGCCTCGGGTCCCCTGCCCAGTTGCTCCAGGCAGTGCGCCTCGTCGTTGCGGCTGGCGAGTACGTCGGGATGGGCGGCGCCGAGCACCTGTTCACGGGCCTCCGCGACCTGGCGGTAGACGGTGAGCGCGTCCGCCCAGCGGCCCAGCCAGCCGAGTCCGACGGCGACCTCGCGGCGGCTGACGAGGGTGTCGGGGTGGAGGGGCCCCAACACCCGTTCCCGGATCAGGCAGACGTCCTGTGCCACCGCCAGCGCCTCCTCCCAGCGCGCGAGCCGCCCCAGATTGACGCCGAGGCCATGGCGGGCGCGCAGGGTCTCGGGGTCCTCGGGGCCGTGCACACGGGTGCGGTCACCTATGAGTGCCTCGTACACCTGGAGGGCCTCCGCGCTGCGGCCGAGCCGTCCGAGGCTGATGCCGACCTCGTAACGGGCGGCGAGGGTGTCGGGGTGATCGGCTCCCAGGGAGTGCGCCCGGCCCGCGGCCACCTCCTGGTAGATGACCAGGGCCTCGGTCCAGCGTCCCAACTGGCCGAGTGCGTACGCCACCTCGTAGCGGGTGACGAGGGTGTCCGGATGGGCTGGTCCGAGCACCCGCGCGCGGACGTCGGCGACCTCGCAGCCCATCCGGTGGGAGTCCTCCAGCCGTCCGAGCCTGCTCAGGTTGAACGCCAGGTTGTGTCGGCAGCGCAGGGTGTCGGGGTGCTCGGCGCCCATGGTGCGCTCACGGGACGCGAGCACCGTCGCGTACACCTGGTGGGCTTCGAAGTGCCGGCCGAGCAGGCCGAGTACGTATGCCGCTTCCTGGCGGGCGGCGAGGGTGTCGGGGTGGTCGGGGCCCAGTGAGCGTGCGCGGCCTTCGGCGACCCGGCCGAAGGCGTCCAGGGCGTCCAGGGCGCGGCCTGTCCTGCTGAGGGTGAAGCCGACCTCGTAACGGCTGGCGAGGGTGTCGGGGTGCTCGGGGCCAAGCAGGTGTTCGCGCTCGGCGAGCACGGCGCGGTGGACCTCGCCCGCCACGTCCCAGCGGCCGAGCCGGGTGAGGTCCAGCGCCGCGTTGTGGCGGCTGGTGAGCACGGCGAGGGTGTCGGGCGGCGGGGTGGGGCGCCCGGGGCTCTGCGGCGCGGCGCTGGCCGGGCCGCGCTGCTGGGCGGCGATGGTCCAGGAGCCGGTGAGGCCGGAGGTGAAGTCGGGCAGCGGTACACCGGGCGCGGCGGAGCCGAGCGCCTTGCGTCCGGCGGTCATTCCGCGGCTCCAGACAGGTGGCGGCGGGTCCTGTCCGACCCCGCCACCGACGGCGGTTGCCGAGGACAAGGCGTACGCCGCGGTGGAGGCGGCTGCCGAAGCGGACCCGGCGGACGACCGCCCAGGGGACGAGGACCGGGCGGCGGCGATCCGTCGGCGCAGCTCCCTGGCGTCCGCGGGCCGCCCTTCCGGTGTCTTGGCGAGCAGGTCGAGGACGATGCGGTCGAAGGCCTCGGGCACGTCGGCGCGCCGGGTACGGGGCGGGTCGGGCGGAGTGTCGCGGTGTCCGACGAGGATGGCCCAGGTGTCGCCGAGGTCGAACGGCGGGACGCCGGTGACCATCTCGTACAGCACACAGCCCAGCGAGTACAGGTCGCTGCGGTGGTCGACCAGGCCGCTGCTGATCTGCTCGGGCGACATGTAGTGCGGGGTGCCCATCGCGACGCTCGAACCGGTGAGCCGTGAGGTGAAGCCGATGTCGCGGCCGAGTCGGGCTATGCCGAAGTCGCAGATCTTCACCGTGCCGTCGGTGAGGCGCATGATGTTCGCGGGCTTCAGGTCCCGGTGCACGATGCCCTGCTCATGGGTGTAGGCGAGGGCGTCGGCGACCTGTGCCGCGATGTCCACGACCTCCGGCACGGTCAGGGGGTGCGGCTTGTTGTCGTTGAGGGCCTGGCTGAGATTGCGTCCCTCCAGGAACTCCATCACCAGGTAGAGAACGCCCTGGTACTCCCCGAAGTCGTGGACGACCGTGACGCCGTGGTGCTGCAGCGAGGCGGCGACGCGGGCCTCCCGGCGGAACCGCTCCCTGAGGATGTCGCTGATGGCCTGGTCGCTGCGCTGCCCGAGCGGTTTGAGGCATTTGACCGCGACACGCCGATCCAGCGACTCGTCATGAGCCTGCCACACCTCGCCCATACCGCCGCGCCCGATCAGATCGAGCAGCCGGTAGCGGCCGTGGATCAGCCTGGTGTCCGCCACTGGTGCCATCGCCCCCGTCGTTTCGCTACGCCCTCCCCGGACCGTCCAGTATGGCCGCCTGGTTTCTGAGTGTGTACGGCGCGGGTCGGCTACCGGGCCCGAGCCGAGCCATGGCCCTCGGGATGTGGCCCGGCGGGAGCCGCCAGCGCAGCCTGCTGGGGATGCAGCGCAGGGCGTTGCCGGTGGCGATGAGGTGGCGGGTGACACGGTCGGGCGGGGGCGCCGGACGTCCGTAGAGCTCGTGGGCGTAGGGCGGCAGAGCGTTGTACGCGAGTGCGGCCACCCGCCGCCACAGCAGCTCGCGCGCAGGGACCAGGGCGGGGTGGACGGGCGGGCGGCACAGGAAGTCGTCGACCGCCCGGGCGTCGTCCCCGGCTTCGAGCTCAGGCCGGACCGCGTCGAAGTAAGCGGCGAGCTCGGCGGTGGAGGCGGGTACGCGGGCCGGGTCGAGCCCGACCAGCCGGGCGCTGGTGCGGTGCTCGTCGACGTACCGGTCGGCTTGGGCGTCGTCCAGCGGGAATCCGGAGCGCAGCTGGACCTGGAGGTAGGAGTCCACCTCGGCGCAGTGCACCCACAGCAGCAACTCGGGCTCGTCCACACCGAGCAGCCGGTGGATCCTCCGCACCCGGGCACCGGCCCGCTCGGCGGCATCGGCGCTGCCGTACGTGATGGTGCCGACGAAGTCGGCGGTACGCAGCAGACGGCCCCAGGCGTCGCGCCGGAAGTCGCTGTTGCTGATGACACCGCGAACCGCGCGGGGGTGCAGCGCCTGGAGGTAGAGCGCGCGGACCCCCGCGACCCACATCATCGGGTCGCCGTGCATATGCCAGGTGACGGAGCCAGGGCCGAAGAGCCCGGGGTCGCCGTGCGTCTCGCCGCATGGTTCGGCTTGCACCTCATGCACCTCGCAGCCGTGATCGGCACCTGCCGGTGGAGTGGGTGACCGTTGCCTCCGCAGTATCTCCGTCCCGCGACGGGTCGGGAAGGGCGCGGCCGGTCGCGGCGCCGCCGGATCGCGAGGGCTCATAACCATGGCCCGCACACACTGACCGGCGGGCCACTGCGGCCGGTGCCCGGAACGACGACGCGGGAGTCGGGCGGTGCGGGGCGCACGACTTGCGGCGTCGCCTCCCGCCCCGAAATCAGACGTGAGCCACAGCCCCGTCACCGAAGGGGCGTTCCCTGGTGATGTCACCATGGCCGCCATGGTGAGCTGGCTCAACGGGTGCAAGACGGCGGGCAGCGGTCTTCGAGGGCTGCGGTCCCCGGTACCCCTCATGTACGGCGCGGCGGTGCCCCTGGAGCGGTCGGCGGTCGCTTGGGCGGCTGTCCGGTTCGGGCTGCGCGGGTCACGGCAGCCTGGTGGCCGGCGACGGGTGCGGGGTCACGAGGACGGCGGTCGGGCGGTCGGCTTCCACGGCCGGGAGCGGGTGCTGCTCGGGGCCTGCGCTCTGACCGTTCTCATCGTGCAGATGGACTGGTTCGCCCTGAATCTGATGCTGCCGGTGATCGCGCGGGACTTCGGTACCACGTCGACGGATCTGCAGTGGGTGGTCAGCGGCTACATGCTCTCGCTCGGGGCGTTGATGGTGGTCGCGGGACGCTTGGCCGACCAGCATGGCAGGCGCGGGGTGGCGGTGATCGGTCTCGCGTGGTTCGCCGCGGTCTCGGTGTTCTGCGGATCCGCGCAGGGCTCGGCATGGCTGGTCGCCGGACGCGTGGTCCAGGGGATCGGTGCGGCGATGATGCTGCCGGTGGCGGTGGCGCTCACAGCCGCTGCCTTCGAAGGGAAACGTCAGGCGCGTGCGGTGGGCACGGTGCTGGCGTTCGGTGCGCTGGGTACCGCGATCGGCCCGTTCGTCGGCGGATTCTTCGCCGAGCATGTGAGCTGGCGTGGTGTGTTCTTCCTGAACGTGCCGCTGTGCGCGATGACCGTGTTCCTCATGCTGCGCTTCGTACCGGAGAGCCGTGACGAGTCGGCCCCGCGGTCTCTCGATGCTCCCGGGACCCTCACCCTCGCGGCGGGTCTGGTCTGCCTCATGCTGGGCGTGGACCAGGGTGAGAACTGGGGGTGGGGCTCGGCTGGCGTCGTCATGCTTCTCGCCTTGGGACTCGTGCTGCTGGTTGTGTTCTTCCTGGTGGAACGGAGGGCGGGGAATCCGCTCGTCGACCCGGCTCTGCTGCGGGACGTGCGGTTCACAGTGGTCACGGCCGCGGGCTCGTTGCTCAACATCACCTACTGCGTGGTGTCGGTTCTCAGCGCGTTGTATCTGCAGCAGGCACGTGGACTGTCGCCGATTCATGCCGGGCTGGTCTTCCTGGCGCTGTCAGGCGGGTCCGGTGCGGCCTCCTACTGGGCGGGGCGACTGGCCGAACACCGGCGGGCCGAGGCGCTGATGGCGCTCGGCGGACTGACCGGATCCCTCGCCCTGTTGGGGTTGACCCTCGTCCAGCCGCTCTGGCTGTACACCCTGGTGTTCTTCGTGGAAGGTGTGGGCCTGGGAATCGGCTGGGCGCTGACGAACGTCGCCACCCAGTCCTACGTACCCCCGCGACAGCGGGCGATCGCCTCCGGAGTGGTGCTGACCTGCCTGGTCCTGGCGGGTGCCGTCGGCGTCGCGGTAAG
Source organism: Streptomyces sp. NPDC127084 (assembly GCF_042724175.1). Taxonomy (NCBI): domain Bacteria; kingdom Bacillati; phylum Actinomycetota; class Actinomycetes; order Kitasatosporales; family Streptomycetaceae; genus Streptomyces; species Streptomyces sp. NPDC127084. The sequence goes on along the minus strand of NZ_JBHXFA010000043.1, from coordinate 14,201 downwards.
CGCCGCTTTCGTGGAGGCCGTCAGTCCGGACGCGGCTGCCGCGGCCTCCGACGGCCACGCGATCGACACCGTCCTCAGGAGTACCGCCGCCCTGAGCCTGCTCGGCACGCTCGCGCTCAGCGCCCTGCTCATCGCCCAACGGCGACACCGCCACCACTCGGGCGGCCATCCCCCGGCGCACCGCTCCTGACTGATCGTCGCGGGGGGCGGGGGGCGGGCGCCGCCGCGCGCCCCCCGGCGCCCCGGGTCGCGCCCGCGACGAGCGCGACCCTTCCCCTGAGTCCCTTGAGTGGTGTGTCAGTCGTCATACGGTGACCGTCCCACTGAATTCCGACACCTTCTGTCCGCATTTCCGAAAGACTGTATTTCGGCCGCTCCACGTGCGCCGCCGCACGCGAACCCCGATGCTTGTCCCGTGATGGACGAGACGGAGTTCTGGGAGATCATCGACCGCACCCGCGAGGCCGCCGAGGGCGACCCCGAGGACCATGCCGATCTGCTGGTCGAACGGCTGCTCCAACTGGACCCGGACTCCGTCCTGGACTTCGCCCGCCACTTCGAGGCGCGCTACAACCGCGCCTATCGCTGGGACCTGTGGGGTGCGGCGACGGTGCTGCTCGGCGGGGCGAGTGACGACGCGTTCGACTACTTCCGCTGCTGGCTGATCGGTCAGGGCCGGGAGGTTTTCGAGGGCGCGGTGCACGACCCCGATGCGCTGGCGGGCCTGCTGGAGGACTTCGACGAGGAGATCGACGGCGACGGGGAGGAGCTGGGGTACGCGGCGGACGAGGCGTACGAGCAGCTCACGGGGGCGGTCGCGCCCGATCTGGGGGTCCCGTCCCAGTCGGCGGAGCCGGAGGGCGCGCCGATCGACTTCGAGGACGACGGGGCGCTGGCGCAGCGTTTCCCGGCGCTGTGGGAGCGCTTCGCGGTCTGACGGGCTGACGGTTCGCGGTCTGACGGGCTGACGGTCCGTCCCCGCCCCGCCGGCAGGCGGGGCGGGGAACGTCCTCGGAGGAATTCCGCGCCCTGGAGCACTGTTCCGCAGGGCCGTCGACCGCATCGGCGAGGTCAGCGCAGCGCGCGCCGCGCCCCGTACACCAGCACACCGGCAGTCAGCAGGATCAGCCCCGCCAGCGCGCCCGATGCCGCCCACTGCATGGCTTCCATGTGGGAGAACGGCAGATACTCCCTGTACCAGCCGACCGCCCCCTCGCCTCGCAGGCAGGCCACCCTGTCCGTCGCGTTCGCGCAGGTGCTCCAACCGAGCAGTGTGCCGTCACCGGTCACGAAGGACGTGTCGATCTCCAGGGCGTTGGCGGGGAACTCCGGAGCGTCGTCTTCGCCGACCCGGCCGCCGCTCGTGGTCTTCACCACCGTCGGCGCGAACATCAGCCGCACCAGCTCCCAGCCAACCTTCACCGCCAGCAGTACACCCAAGGTCACCACCATCGCGGGCAGCGTGCGCCGTGCCAGCAGCCCGGCGGCAGCGCCTGTCAGCACGCCGAGGACGGCCCAGGCAACCGCGGTCGGTCCTGTGGTGTCGAACGCGCCGGCGTCGGTGAAGTTCGCGTTGACGGCCATGTGGTTCACCAGCGGCGTCAACATGGCTTTCATAGCGAACCCGGTGGAGAGCGCCGCCGCGGCCGCGAACAGCGCGGCCATGCCGAGCTTCGTCGCCACCCACGTCCAGCGGCTCCGCGACTGGACACCCACGAACTTGGCGGTGCCCGTCTCCAGGTCCCCCGCGAACAGCGGGGCGCCGATGAACAACCCGATGATCACCGGTAGACCCACCAGCGCCAGGCCCGCCGAGTCGAGCAGTTGGTAGGCCTCGTTGAGAGCGGTGGTCGCCGCGGGGGACGGATTGGGCACCTTGACGGCCGCCACCGCGCTGCTCGCCTCCTGGGCCAGCCACGCCAGGCCCGCCGTCGTGGCGGCCGCCACGCCGAGCAGCAGGAGGAACGCCATCCGGTGCTGGCGCCACACCAGCCAGGTCATCCCCCTCAGGCCGAAGCCGGACGACGTCCGCTTCCGCCGCCCGGTCAGCATGGGCGAACCGCCGTCCGCCCGGACCGCCTGTGTCGTCGTACTCACTTCACTACCTCCGAAACGGCGCCGGGAACATAGGAGTCGGGGCTGATGAGCGGCGCGGGGCTGTCCTGTTGCAGATAGGCGAGCACCACTTCCTCCAGAGTCGGCGCGCTGGCGTCCCAGAAGCCGCTGTCCGGTCCGCCGGGACGGACCAGGGCGGTGGTGTACCTCTGGTCGCCGTGGGTCTCCACGACCGTGTGGTGCTCCAGGCCGACGGGCAGCCCGTCGGGTCCGGTCGGCACCCGGTCGGTGGGCGCGGACAGCAGCCGGTGGACGCTGATGATCTCGTCCACGTCGCCGGCCAGCCGCAGCCCGCCCTCGGCCACCAGCAGCACGTAGTCGCAGAGCTTGTCGAGTTCGGCGACCAGATGGCTGGAGAGCAGGACGGTGATCCCGCGCTCGGCCACCTCGCCGAGCAGCGCGGCCACGGTCTGCCGGCGCACCAGCGGGTCCAGGTCGGCCAGCGGCTCGTCCAGCAGAATGAGGTCGGGGCGCTTGCCCAGGGCCACTGCGAGGGCGACCCGGGTGCGCTGACCGCCGGACAGGCTTGCCACCTTGGCGTCGAGCGGCACGGAACCGGCCCGTACGAAGCCCTCCGCCAGCTCCTGATCCCAGTGCGGGTTCAGCTCACGGCCCAGCCGCAGCGTCTCGGCGACCGTGAAGCGCGTGAAAAGCGGCTTCTCCTGTGGTAGGAACGCGACCCGCTGCCGCGCCTCCGCCCCGCCTGCGCGCTCACCGAAGACCCTGGCCTCGCCCGCCGACGCCTCGCGCAGCCCCGCGACGATCTCCAGCATCGTCGTCTTGCCCGCTCCGTTCGGACCCACAAGTCCGCACACCCGTCCGGCGGGCAGCCGGAACGACACGTCGCGCAGCACCCAGCGGCGCCCGTACTTCCGTCCGAGTCCGCGTACTTCCAGGGCGGTCCGCTCCCTGTCCCCCACGATCACCCCTCCTGCCGACCCGCTCATCGCCTTGCCCCGTTCCGTTCGTCCGCACCGCTGCGGGCGCTGTGCCCGGCGGCCTGCTGCTGACGCTCCTGAAGCGCCAGTTCGACCAGATCCCGCACGTCCTCCTCCATCAGCCCCGCGGTCAGCGCCCGTCCGGTCCACTCCGCCAGTTCGGCGTAAAGCGGCGACTCGGCGCCGGGCGCGTGGCAGCGGTCCGCGGCCGTGGCGGCGATGAAGGTGCCCACTCCCTGCCGCAGCTCCACCACACCGTCCCGCTCCAGTTCCCGATACGCCTTGAGCGTGGTGTTCGGGTTCACGGCGCAGGTCTCGGCCACCTCGCGAGCGGTCGGCAACCGGTCACCGGGCTTCAGCACGCCCGCTCTGACGGCTCGATTGGTCTGCTCGACGATCTGCTGATACGCGGCGACGCCACGACGTCTCTCGATGTAGAACCGCATCCACCCCACCATTGGTCCACTAGTTAAGTAGCTGAATACTGGATAGGGGGTCGACCCGCTGTCAAACGCGGTGGCCGCAGCGCGCGGGCAGGCGGTCCGGACGCGCACCCGTCGAAAGCGCCGGCACCCTCGGCGGGGCGCCGGCGCGGCTCCGCAGGAACGCAGCTCCAACTGAAGCGGGAACCAAGGGGGTTCGGGGCGAGACGGCGCCCGGTCCCGCGGGCGGGCGGGCCGTCACCCGCGCCGCGCGCGGCTTCACCACCATGACGATCTCGAACGCGTCACGGCGCGAGCAAGGCACTCCGAGGCCCTGGACCCGGCGGACACGCCCCTTGCGGACGAGCCGGGTGGGCGCACCGGGACGGAAGCGACCAGCCGGCCCGCCGTCGGCGCCGACAGCACTCTCGGCGGTGAGACAGCGCACGAGGGAGTCGGGTCCCGAGGCCCGACTCCCCGTGGACGGCCGCCCGGCTCCCCCGAAGACAGCCGGCACGGCGGCGGCACGGCGCCATCGAGTAGGGCTGTGCAGGGTGGACCGGGTCGCGTTGCCCAGGTGGAGCGGCGCGGCTCGTCGCCGCGGCGGGCGAGGCCCGTCCGGTACGGCGGATGGGCCCCGCCGGACATGACGGCGCTGTGCCATTGGGCAGGATGGGAAGCATGCGTATCGCGATCACGGGCTCGAACGGGCTCATCGGTAAGGCGCTTGTGCGCTCCCTGACTGCCGACGGGGGGCATGAGGTGGTCCGTCTGGTGCGGCGGCCCGCGCGCACCCCTGACGAGGTGCGATGGGATCCCGTACGCCAGGAGGTGGACGCGCTGGGCCTGAACGGCTGCGAAGCCGTGGTCCATCTGGCCGGGGCCGGGGTCGGCGACCACCGCTGGACGGAAGCGTACAAGAAGGAGATTCGGGACAGCCGGGTGCTCGGTACGGCCACGATCGCGCAGGCCGTGGCGTCGCTGGAGGAGCCGCCCCGGGTGCTGGTCTGCGGCTCCGCGATCGGCTACTACGGAGACACCGGCGACCGTGCGGTGGACGAGACCGCACCGCCCGGTTCCGGATTCCTCGCCGGAGTCTGCGAGGAGTGGGAGGCCGCGGCGGCGCCCGCGCAGGGGGCCGGAATCAGAGTCGCCTTCGCACGTACGGGTCTGGTCGTGGCGCGGGAGGGCGGGGCATGGGGGCGGCTGTTCCCGCTCTTCCGGGCGGGGCTCGGCGGACGGCTGGGCAGCGGTCGCCAGTTCTGGAGCTTCATCTCCCTTGAGGACGAAATCGCCGCATTGCGCCACATCATCGGTACGGACGACCTGTCCGGTCCGGTCAACCTCACCGCGCCGAATCCGCTGACCAATCGCGAGGTCACCGAGGCGATGGGGCGGGTCCTGAGGCGCCCGACGCTGTTCACGGTGCCGCCGTTCGCGCTCCGTATCGCCATGGGCGAGTTCTCCGACGACGTCCTGGCCAGCCAGCGGGTGCTGCCGCGCGGGCTGCTCGACTCGGGGTTCGAGTTCGCCCATCCGTCGATCGACCAGTCGATCCGGGCAGCCCTGGACTGACGCACCCACCCCCGCACAAGGAGGCGCACACCTGTGCGAGTTCATGCTGCCGGGCGACCGATGTGCGCCGCTGGCCGTGCACCTGCCGGAGGGTTTCTACTCTCCAGTCCGAACTTCCGCATCGCATCGGCAGGTTAGGGGAATGAGGCCCCACACCAAGCCGCGCCGACCCGGGGAGGGCCACGTGCTCAGCAGCGCACACCACGCGGACGTCGTCATCGTCGGGGCCGGTCTCGCCGGTCTATCGGCGGCGCATCAACTCACCAGTGCGGGGGTCACGGTCACTGTCCTGGAAGCGTCGCCGACCGTCGGGGGCCGGATGGCCACCGAACGGGTCGACGGCTTCCGGCTCGACCGGACCGGCCACCTGCTCAACACCGCCTATCCGGAACTACGTCGCACTCCGGGGCTCGCGGGCCTCGAACTGCGCTCTTTCGCGCCTGGTGTGCTTGTGCACAGTGAGGGCCGCCAGCACAGGATGGGCGTACGCCGGAGCACGCTCCGAGGTTCGCCTTATGCGCCGCGGCGCGTAGAGGGGGCGCTCACTGCCGCACGCGCCCTCGCGAGCGCCCCTCGTACACCGATCGGCAGCGCGCTCGACCAGGCCCGCCTCACCGCCGCGCTCGGGCGGCTCGCGGCGACCCCGACCCGGCGGTTGCTCGCCCGCCCCGAACTCCCGGCGCTGGACGCGCTGCACGCCCGGGGCTTCTCCGCCCGGACCGTGGGCGGCTTCCTGCGGCCCCTGCTGTCCGCCCTGCTCTGCGACCCGGAGCTCAGCAGCTCGAGCCGGGTCGCCGAGCTCGCCCTGCGGGCCTTCGCCCGCGGCCGGCTGTGCGTTCCGGCGGGCGGTGCCGCCGCGCTGCCCGAGCTGCTCGCCGCCACCCTGCCGCCGGGAACGGTACGCACCGGGGTGCGGGTCACGGACGCGTCGATCAGCGGTGTGCTCACCGAGGAGCACGGCGCCATCAGCTCCCGCTCGCTGCTCCTCGCGACCGGCGCCCGCACCGCCGCCACTCTGCTGCCCGGCCTGCGCGTCCCCGCGTTCCATCCCGTGACGGTCGTTCACCACACGGCTCCCGTGGCACCGCTGGCGGAACCGTCCCTGCTGCTGGACGGCGACCGTACCGGCCCCGTCTCGCACACCGCCGTGATGAGCGAGGTGGACCCGTCCCGGGCTCCGTTCGACCGGGCGCTGGTCACCTCCACCCTCCTCGGACGGCCGCCGGCAGACCCCGACCGCCGGGTGCGCGCCCAGCTCGCCGCGCTGTACGGCACACCCACCGACGACTGGGAGCTGCTCGCCGTGCACCACGACCCGGAGGCGGTGGCCGCGATGCCGCCGCCGCACGACCCGCGCCGCGCGGTACGGCTGCTCGCCGGGCTCTATGTGTGCGGCGACCACCGTGATACCAGCACCGTCCAGGGGGCTCTGTACTCAGGGCGCAGGGCGGCGCACGCCATCCTGCGCGACTTCGGCATCCAGCCCGGCTACTCGGCGGGGGCGCCGGCCGAGGAGGACTCCATGGCCGCGTAGGCCCCGGCATCCCTCGCCTCACACCTCGTCACCGCATCACCTCGTCATGGAAGCCGAGGCTCATCGATCCCCGGTCGAGTGCGGGTCGGGGCGTCCCCGTCCTGAGCCGTTGCCGCTCATCCGATGGCCATCACCCGGTCCCGGTAGCCCCGTACGGCCGCCGCGTCCCGGTACGGCTCAAGGCGCCGCTCGAAGTCGCGGATGTAGTCGACGGCGCGGGCCGAACGCATCTCGGATGCCTGCTGCGCGGCTTCAGCGCCCAGTGCGCAGGCCTGGTCGAGTTCGCCGAGGCCGAGCCGGGCCGTGGCGAGGACGACTCGGCAGAAGAGACGGCTGCGGGCGTACCCGGGCGGGCGCAGTTGCAGGGAGCGCTCGGCGTGCTGGACCGCGGCCCGGTACTGCTGGAGGTCGCGGTGGCAGTGCCCGAACTCGTCCGCGAGCTGCGCCTCGTCGAAGTAGCGCGCCCAGTGCGGCGCCTCATCGCCCGGCCGCGCCGCCTCCAGCGCCCGCTCGGCGCGCACCAGCGACGCCGTACACGAGCGGACGTCACCGAGCACCCCGTGCCCGCGCGCCTCGACCGAGTGCAGCAGCGCCTGGACCGCGTGCGGCGCTCCCGAGCCGATGCCCTGCTGGGCGACGCGGGTGAGCTGGACGGCCTCGCGGCCATGGCTCAGGTAGACCGCCTGCCGGGCCATGGTGGCCAGCACATACGCCCCGTACGCCCGATCGCCGGCGGCCTGGGCCAGCCGCAGGGCCTGGACGAAGTACCGCTGGGCGAGGCCGTGCGCGGCGATGTCGTACGAGGTCCAGCCGGCGAGCCGGGTGAGGTCGGCCGCGGCGGCGAACAGCCTGCGTCCGGTCGCCTCCGGGTAGCTGCCGCGCAGCATCGGCTCCAGCTCGTGCTCCAGGTAGCGCACGAGGGCCTGACGCGCGTGCCCGCCGCCGTAGTTCTGGTCGAGCGTCCGGAACAGTTCGCTGACCGAGCGCAGCGCGGCGATGTCGCCCGCGCTGACCCGCTGGCCCGGTCCGCGGTCGGTGCCGCGCTGGCGCGGGACATGGACCCGGGCGCCCTGGGCGGGGACCCGGGCCTGGCCCGGGGCGACGGAGCCCGGGAGGGCGGAGCCGGGGAGGGCGGAGCCGGGCGGTGCGGGCGCCCCCAGGGGGGCGGCACCGGCGGCCCGCGGCACGGATGCCGGCTGAGCCGCTCCTGGTGGGGCGCCGGGATCCTGCCGGCCGACCCGCTCGTCGGCCCGTCCGATCAGCCAGTCCCGGCTCGGTACGACGAGGCCGGCCGGGGTGAAGGCGATCTTCCGCAGCTCGGCGTGGCTGCCCGAGTCCTTGCGCCACAGCCCGCTGACGATGTCCACGGCCTCCTCGGGGGTGGCCGCGAACTCCAGGCCCGCGTACACCGGCGCACAGGCGTCGAGCCCCAGGTCCTGCGCGGACAGCCGCCGTCCCAGTCTCCGGGTGAACACCTCGGCGATCAGCGCGGGGGTCGTACCGCGCGGCTGCTGCCCGCGCAGCCAGCGGGTCACCGAGGTCTTGTCGTAGCGCAGGTCCAGACCGTGCTCCAGACCGAGCTGGTCCACCCGCCGGGCGAGCCCGGCGTTGGAGAACCCGGCCTCCTCGATGAGCGCGGCGAGCTGGCGGTTGGGAGTGCGCTGCGGGGGTCGTTCCGTCATCGGTTGTGCGGTCTCCTGCCTTCCGGGCCTTGGGCCGTGCTGGGGAACTGGAGCCCGGCGGGAGCTCTCCAGCACGGCCTGAGTGCAGCCCACATGAAACGGCGCGAATGTAGCGGGCCTGACCGACCCCACTGGCGCACCTTGTCTCCGCATTCATCCGATCGTGTGAGGATTGAGGGCGGCGCTGACGGCTGCGGCACCCGGCGGGGCTGGTCGTGGCGGGTCGTACAGTGGCCGGGGGCGCGATGAGTGCACCCGTGAAAGCGTGAGGCAGCTTGAGGGAGGCACAGCCGGTGAGCGAGCTGCGTTTTGTCCATCTGGGCTTCGGCGAGGACGCCGTCGAGTACCAGGAGGCCTGGGACGAGCAGCGCCGCGTGCACGCGGCCCGGTTCGCCGGCGAGATCCCCGACACCTGTCTACTGCTTGAGCACCAGCCCGTCTACACCGCGGGGCGACGCACTGAGGACAGTGAGCGCCCCCTGGACGGCACCCCGGTCGTCGACGTGGACCGCGGTGGCAAGATCACCTGGCATGGCCCGGGCCAGCTGGTGGGCTACCCGATCATGGGGCTGCCGCGCCCGGTGGATGTCGTCGCCCATGTGCGGCGGCTGGAAGAGGCGCTGATCCGGACCTGCGCGGACTTCGGTGTGGAGACCACCCGGATCGAGGGCCGCAGCGGAGTGTGGGTGCTGGGCGACCCGCTTGAGCAGCGGTCGGCGACCGGCGGCCTGTCGCTGGACTTCGACCCGCGGCTGCACGACGAGGAGTTCGACCCGCGTCTCAGCGGCCCCGAGTACGCCCCGTCCAACGCGGGCCAGCGCCGCGAGGACCGCAAGCTGGCCGCCATCGGCATCCGGGTGGCCAAGGGTGTGACGATGCACGGCTTCGCGCTGAACGTGAACCCGGACAACACCTGGTTCGACCGGATCGTGCCGTGCGGCATCCGGGACGCGGGGGTCGCCTCGCTCGCGGGCGAACTGGGCCGGGACGTGACGATCGCCGAAGTGCTGCCGGTGGCCGAGAAGCATCTGCGTGAGGTGCTGGAGCAGGCGGAGCTGAAGCCCCGCGCCGTCGAACACGACACCGCCGGGGCTCCGCTCCCTGCCGGATGAGCGATGTCGCCCCGTATACGGGCGATATCAGTCCGTACGGGGAATGCCCACCCAAGGCCAGAGGTTGGCCAGGCGTAGGGGCATCAAAACATCGGGCGTACCCTGGTGGTCGCCGAGGAATCGAAGTGTAGGGAGCCGGTCGTGTCCGCTGTCGCACCCGACGGACGCAAGCTGCTGCGTCTGGAGGCCAGGAACAGCCAGACCCCCATCGAGCGCAAGCCCGAGTGGATCAAGACCCGGGCGAAAATGGGCCCCGAGTACAACCAGCTCCAGAAGCTGGTGAAGAGCGAGGGCCTGCACACGGTGTGCCAGGAGGCCGGCTGTCCGAATATCTTCGAGTGCTGGGAGGACCGCGAGGCGACCTTCCTCATCGGCGGCGACCAGTGCACCCGGCGCTGCGACTTCTGCCAGATCGACACCGGCAAGCCGCAGGCCCTGGACCGCGACGAGCCGCGCCGCGTCGGCGAGTCCGTGGTCGCGATGGACCTGAACTACGCGACGATCACCGGAGTCGCCCGCGACGACCTGGAGGACGGCGGCGCCTGGCTCTACGCGGAGACCGTGCGCCAGATCCACGCGCAGACCGCGGACCGCGAGGCCGGCCGCACCAAGGTCGAGCTGCTGATCCCCGACTTCAACGCGGACCCGGACCAGCTCGCCGAGGTCTTCTCGTCCCGCCCCGAGGTGCTCGCGCACAACGTCGAGACGGTGCCGCGCATCTTCAAGCGCATCCGCCCCGGCTTCCGCTACGAGCGCTCGCTGAAGGTGATCACCGAGGCCCGTGCGGCCGGACTGGTCACCAAGTCCAATCTGATCCTCGGCATGGGCGAGACCCGCGAAGAGGTCAGCGAGGCGCTCCAGCACCTGTACGACGCGGGCTGCGAGCTCATCACCATCACGCAGTACCTGCGCCCGTCGGTGCGCCACCACCCGGTGGAGCGCTGGGTGAAGCCGCAGGAGTTCGTGGAGCTGAAGGAGGAGGCCGACGAGATCGGCTACTCCGGCGTGATGTCGGGTCCGCTGGTGCGTTCCTCGTACCGGGCGGGTCGCCTCTTCCAGCAGGCGATGGAGCGTCGTGGCGAGACCACGGCGGCCGCTCAGGTGGTGTGAACTCCCGCACAAGATATTACTGGCCAGTAGTGGCCGAAACGGCGCGGCTCATACGCTCTCCGCAGGTCGGGGGCGCGTATGGGCCGCGTTTGCATTCAGGTGTTCCGAATAAAGGTTTCATCGGTGTTTGACCCCTCAGTCACGCCCTGGTAACACCAAGCAGTGACGCTGTACTCACGCACCGCACGCACGCTCTCACTCATCGCCACCCCGCCCCCGAGGGAGACTTCCACCATGCAGGCCGCGACCTCCGTACGCGCCAACGCCTTCCCGACCCTCACCCAGGCCCTTCGTGCCATGGAGTCCGTACTCCTGCGCGGCGGCCAGAGCACCGCCCGCCGCAACGCCTGGACCGCCGTGCTCGAGAACCGCCGGCTCGCCAAGGACCGGGTCGAGGCCGAGCACGTAATGGAGGCCGCGCTGACCCGTCCCTCCTGAGCCACGTAAACTTCAGACATGGCGAGGAAGGAACAGGCAGAGACTGCTGCCTCTGCGAACCCCGGGCGACTCAAGCAGATCGCCCTGACGTACAAGATGACCCGGCGGTCGGACCCGAAGATCGGTCTGATCATCGGTGCTGTGGGAATCGTCACCTTCGGTGTCCTTCTCGCGATCGGCTTCCTGATCGATCACCCGGTCTACCTCGGCATTCTGGGCTTCCTGCTGGGCTTCCTCGCGATGGCGATCGTCTTCGGACGCCGCGCCGAGCGCGCCGCCTTCGGGCAGATGGAAGGACAGCCGGGAGCAGCGGCCGCGGTGCTCCAGAACGTCGGCCGCGGCTGGACCACGACCCCCGCGGTCGCGATGAACCGCAGCCAGGACGTCGTCCACCGCGCCGTCGGCAAGGCGGGCATCGTGCTGGTGGCCGAGGGCAACCCGAACCGGGTGAAGACGCTGCTGGCGGCCGAGAAGAGGAAGATGTCCCGCGTCGCGGTGGACGCCCCGGTGCACGACATCATCGTCGGCGACGGCGAGGGCCAGGTGCCGCTGAAGAAGCTGCGCACCACCATGGTCAAGCTGCCGCGGGTGCTGAGCGGCCCCCAGGTGACGCAGACCAACGACCGCCTGCGCGCGATGGGGGACCTTATGAGCAACATGCCGTTGCCGAAGGGGCCTATGCCGAAGGGCATGCGCATGCCACGCGGTGGCAAGGCGCGCTGACGCGGATCGCCTGATACGACGGGGGGTGGGGGGGGGGGGGGGCGCGGGCGCGGGCGCGCCGGGCGCGGGGGCGGGGGGCGCGGGGGGGGGGTCGGGGGGGGGGCGGGGGGCGCGGGGGGGGGCTGGCGGGGGCGGGG
>NZ_JBHXFA010000043.1:0-2405 GCF_042724175.1 Streptomyces sp. NPDC127084 | reverse complement strand
CTGGGGGGCTATTGGGGTTCGGGTTGGTTTGGGAGGGGGGGGGGAGGGGGGGGGTGTCGGTTTGCGCTTTTTTGGGGTGGGGGGCCGGGGGTTGGGGGGGGCCCCTCACCGTTCCGCGTGGCAGGCTCCGGAGCCTGCTCACGAGTAAGCACGACGCGGCCAGGTCACCACCTGGCCGGTCAACGAGCCCGCGCTAGATACGCACCTGTACGGCACCCGAGAAGCGGTCGTGCAGCCCGCGCCCGTCGCGGTCCCACACCAGCGCCGGAATACCGAGGCAGAGCAGGACACTGCGCAGTACCACGCGCCCGAAGCCCAGCCGCCCGCCGTTCACGGAGATGACGCGAAGGCCGAGGAGCCGCTTCCCGGGCGTGCTGCCGATGGTGCCGACGGTGAGCACACTCAGTACGAGCAGCACCAGCAGCGCGGGGTTCCCCGCCGCGGACCAGTCGCCCCCGGTGATGAGCCCCCATGCGATGAGCATGCAGAGACCCCAGTCGATGAACAGCGCCCCGAAGCGCCGTCCGAGGGGTGCGATGGCGCCCGGCCCCTCCTGGGGCAGTCCGAGCTGCTCGCCCCGGTAGCCGAGGTCGGCGCCCGCTTCCTCGACCGCCGCGCGGGGACCGGAGAGCCACGAACCGATTGCTTGCCTGTTGTCCACCCGTCCACGGTACTGTGCGCGCTTTTGATCACCCCAGGCCGGGTCCACCGGCAACCGGTCCGGTTAACGTCCGCGAAACAAATGAGTCATGCTGGAGAAATCCCCGCTACCTAGGGTCGTGTCCAGCGTGTGCCACCGCACTGGCCGCACGACCGAGCGACAACCCCGCCCCACCCCGGGCCGGGAGTAGGAGGAGTTGGATGTTCCAGAACGCCGACGACGCCAAGAAGTACATCGCGGACAACGACGTGAAGATGATCGACGTCCGTTTCTGCGACCTTCCGGGCGTGATGCAGCACTTCACCGTCCCGGCAGCGGCGTTCGACCCGTCCGAGGAGCTCGCCTTCGACGGCTCGTCCATTCGCGGCTTCCAGGCGATCCACGAGTCCGACATGGCGCTGCGCGCGGACCTGTCCACGGCGCGCCTGGACCCGTTCCGCCGCGACAAGACCCTCAACATCAACTTCTTCATCCACGACCCGATCACCGGCGAGCAGTACAGCCGTGACCCGCGGAACATCGCCAAGAAGGCCGAGGCCTACCTCGCCTCCACCGGCATCGCGGACACCGCGTACTTCGGCCCCGAGGCCGAGTTCTACGTCTTCGACTCGGTGCGCTTCGCCACCACGGCGAACGAGGGCTTCTACCACATCGACTCCGAGGCCGGCGCCTGGAACACGGGCGCGCTCGAGGACAACCGCGGCTACAAGGTCCGCTACAAGGGCGGCTACTTCCCGGCCCCGCCGGTCGACCACTTCGCCGACCTGCGCGCCGAGATCTCCCTGGAGCTGGACAAGGCGGGCCTCCAGGTCGAGCGCCAGCACCACGAGGTCGGCACCGCCGGCCAGGCCGAGATCAACTACAAGTTCAACACGCTGCTCGCCGCCGCCGACGACCTGATGCTCTTCAAGTACATCGTGAAGAACGTCGCCTGGCGCAACGGCAAGACCGCGACCTTCATGCCCAAGCCGATCTTCGGCGACAACGGCTCCGGCATGCACGTCCACCAGTCCCTGTGGCAGGGCGGCTCCCCGCTGTTCTACGACGAGCAGGGCTACGCGGGCCTCTCGGACACCGCCCGCTACTACATCGGCGGCATCCTCAAGCACGCCCCGTCGCTGCTGGCGTTCACCAACCCGACGGTGAACTCCTACCACCGCCTGGTCCCGGGCTTCGAGGCGCCGGTCAACCTGGTGTACTCGCAGCGCAACCGCTCGGCCGCGATGCGTATCCCGATCACGGGCTCCAACCCGAAGGCCAAGCGCGTCGAGTTCCGTGCCCCGGACCCGTCCTCGAACCCGTACCTGGCCTTCTCGGCGCTGCTGCTCGCCGGCCTCGACGGCATCAAGAACAAGATCGAGCCGGCCGAGCCCATCGACAAGGACCTCTACGAGCTGGCCCCCGAGGAGCACGCGGGCGTCCCGCAGGTCCCGACCTCCCTCCCGGCGGTCCTCGACGCCCTTGAGGCGGACAACGAGTACCTCCAGGCCGGTGGCGTCTTCACGTCCGACCTGATCGAGACCTGGATCGACTACAAGCGCACCAACGAGATCGCCCCGATCCAGCTGCGTCCGCACCCGCACGAGTTCGAGCTCTACTTCGACATCTAAAGAGCATGATCGGCCGACGTGGGCGGAAGCCCTGGCTGTGACCTACGGGAACTCTTCTCAGGTGTTCTCACTGTCAACACTTGCTCTTTTCGAACTCTGAGCCGCGGATTCCGTGCGAAGGCCGCCCCCCCCGG
>NZ_JBHXFA010000042.1:0-46085 GCF_042724175.1 Streptomyces sp. NPDC127084 | reverse complement strand
GCGTATGACCGCGACCGGCCGCGGGTGGGCCCCCCGGTGGTGGGGGGCGAGGGCGCCAGTGGGGGTTTTGTGCTCGGCCCAAAAAAAGCGGCTGGGCGGGGGGCCCGCGGCGCGCTGGGGGGGTGGGGGCGGCGCGGCGGCGGCCGCCGCGCCCCACCCCCCCCCACATCGGGCCCCTGCCCGTACTGCGCAGGGCGTCGGCCTACGACTCGTTGAGCTCCTTCAGTCGGGCGGCGTAGACGGCGGCGATCTTGGCCGCCTCCTCCGGGTCGGCGGTCGCCAGCTGCGCTTGGTCGGCCAGCGCGGCCTGCCGGGCCTGCTTGAGCTCCTCGATCCGGTCCTCGTCGGGCACCGGCGCCCTGCGTTCGGCAGCGATCCGGGTGTTGTACCAGAGCACCACGTCGCGGACGACGCCCGCGGCCTGCTGCTCCTCACCGCCTTCCAGGCCGGAGAAGTCGGGGATATCGCGGTCGGACACGGCGACCACCCTCCTTATATTTGATCTTGAAAGGGAACTCGCCATTGTCCTACCGGCGTCTGCCCCCAGGACAGCGTGGCCGCCGCGGCGGCCACGCGAAGGGCGGGATGCCGCTCTGTGACGCGCCGTCCAGTCGGGGGATGCTGTCCCCGAAGGACCCGCCGCAGGACGTAGGTTGGGGCCTGTTGATCATCTAGCGGGGGTTGGCGTGGCGGGACGAGATCTGCGAGCGCTCTTCAGCAGCAACGACCGGGGCATGGCCACGGCAGAGGCGTTCACCAACCGCCAACTGCAGTGGGAACTGATCGCGGCCGCCCTCGCCGAACACCTGCGGCACACCGCCAACCCGGCCTTCGACGTCGAGGACCTCGAGGCCCCGCGTGACAACCTGCAGGTGTTCCACGGGGTCGGCGGCATCGGCAAGACGACGCTGTCCCGCAAGCTGGAGGCCTCACTGGCTGGTGCTGAGCACCGGCCTGCCCAGTGGGGTGAGCCCACCTGGTCCGGTGAGCGGATCCTGCCAGTGCGGATCGACCTGGCCCGCTCCGCAGGCACCGACTTCGAGCAGGTCGTGCTGACGATCCGGGCCGCGCTTGCTGAACTCGGCCGGCCGCTGCCCGCTTTCGACCTGGCGCTGCGGCGTTACTGGGAGCAGCAGCACCCGGGCGAGCCTTTGGAGGAGTACCTGCGCCGCGGCGGCCTGGCCGGCCGGTTCGGCAAGGCGATGCCGCAGCAGATGCAGTCCGCGCTCGCGGACGTCGCCCAGGCCCTCCTGCTGCCGGGCAGCGTCGGCACGGCGGTCGGCGCGGTGACCGGCTCCCTCGTTCGGGCGCTGCGCGAGCGCCGGCAGACCGTCCGGGCGCTTGCCGGATGCGCGAGGCTCGCCGACCTGCTGGAAGCTGATCCGGATCTGGAGACACTCTCCTTCTACCCGCACCTGCTGGCCTGGGAGCTGGCCCAGCTCCCGGCGGACAAGAAGGTGACGCCGGTGATCCTGCTGGACACCTTCGAGGACGTCGGGGACCGAACCCACCGGGACCTGGAGCGCCTGCTGCAGCGCGTGGTGTGGCTCATGCCGAACGCGTTCTTCGTCATCACCGGCCGCTCCCGCCTGCAGTGGGCCGACTCCGCTCTCCAGGGCCAACTCGACTACACCGGACCCGCCGCCTGGCCCGGCCTGGTCGCCCGTGACATCCCACCCGCCCGCACCACATCCGCGTTCGCCGGCCGCGGCCGGCAGGTGCTGATCGGCGACTTCTCCCCCGAGGACTGCGACGACTACCTCGCCCGCCGGCTCGCCCGCGACGGCCAGCCCCTCATCGGCGACGAGATCCGCCAGGTCATCACCGGCCGGTCCCACGGCCTGCCGCTCTACCTCGACCTGTCGGTGATGCGGTTCCTGGACATCCGCCGTACGGGCCGCGACCCGCAGCCGGCCGACTTCGACCACGCCTTCCCAGCCCTGATCGCCCGCACCTTGTCCGACCTCACACCGGATGAGCGTCACGTCCTGCGCTCCGTCGCTTTGCTGGACGCCTTCGACCTTGCCCTTGCCACCCGAGCGGCGGGCATGACCCACGAGGCGCCGGCGATGCGGCTGATCGAGCGGCCTTTCGTACGAGAGCAGCCCTTCGGTCTGTGGCCCTACCACCTGCACGGCCTCATCCGCTCCACCGTCAAAGACGCTGACGACCAGGCCGACGACCGCTGGTCCCCGCGCGACTGGCAGCAGGCCGCCGAACGGGCCCTCGAAGCGCTCGGCACCCAGTGGGCCGCCGGCTCCAGGCGGGACCGGATGCTGCTGGTCGGGTGTCTGCGCCAAGGCCTCGCCCTTGCCCGCGACTTCCGGCTCGACCTTGACTGGCTCGCCGACGCGGCATGGAGCTACGTCAGCGACTCCGTGTGGGAGCCCATCGCCCCGCCCGCCCGGCCAGATGCGCAGAGCGGGCCCGAGACGGCGGCCAGCGCCCTGGTCGAACTACTCAGCGCTCTCGCCCGCCGCCAGCACGAGCACCGCGCCGTGACCGCCGACCGGCTCGCCACCGTCGTCAGCACCGGGCTGCTCCCCACCGACCTGCACGAGATGGCCGTCTACTACCTCGCCAAAGCCCAGCGAGACATCGGCCGCTCCGAAGAATCCCGACGCGGCATGCAGCTGGTCGCCGACGGCGGCGGCCGCCTCGCCCCCGCCGCGCGGCGCGGCCTGGCGCACCTCGCCCGCCTCGCCGGTGACTTTCCCACCGCGTACGACGTCGCCCAGGCCCTCGGCTGGGAAGGCCGCCACCACCGCGTCCAAGGCGACATCCTCTGGCCCCACGGCGCCATGGAACGCGCGGCCGTCGCCTACGAAGCCGCCCGCGATGAGGCTGAACAGCACGGTGTCGCCGGCGAACGCGCCACCAGCCAGGCCCAGCGCGCCTTCGTCCTGGCCTTCACCGACCCCGACGCCGCCGACGACGAACTCCACCTCGCCGAACATCTGCTGACCGGGCTCGACCTCCGCGCCACCACGCTCACCACGAAGATCGCCGCCCTCGTACGAGACGCCGGGGCAATCCGCAGCCTCGAGCCCGTACGGCTGCTCCGCGCCGACATCAGCAACGCCGGCCTGACAGCCGCGGAAGCCGCCCTGGAACTGGCGGTGTGCTTCCACCACGCCGTCCGAGACGACTACGACAAGATCAGCGCTGCGATCGCCCGGCTGCGCGACCTCACGCGCGGCGGCGACTACACGTACTACGCCGACATCGCCCACTTCATGGCCGACCGCTCTCTCAGCGGCGACCCCGCGGCGCGGTGGCTGGACGGCGAACAGCCCACCCGTGAGCGGTGGCGGACGCTGGTCACCGCACGGCGCGCGTACCTGCACAACGCGCACTGAGAATGCAGTCGGCGGCCGCCTCCAGCGGAAACGGCCGCCGCTCCTACGCGGTGCGCCGGCACCGGGATCCGACGCGATCAGGTCGGATTCAGCGGGGTGATGCCCGTTCCCACGTACAGCTCGGGCTCAAGTGACAAAACCGTGAGCGGCTCACCCGCCTTGACCGCCTGCCAAGCGATCGCCGCCGCGTGAGCCACCGGCCAGTCCACGTTTGTCCAGTCCATCGCACCCACGGCGTGCGCCGCGCTGAAAGGGACGCTCTCCGCGAAGCGCAGCGACGCGGCGTGCTTGCCCGCCCCCGCGACCCGCCGCTCGGCAGCCAGGACGGACAGCGACGGAACCAGGACCCGACCGGTGCCACGGGAAGCTTCGATGTACAGGCCGGTGAAGAACGGGTCCGCCTGATAGAGGGCAGTCAAAGCGGTGTGATCCAGGACAGCCGTCAGATTCATGCGGCAGCGCTGCCCTGATGGGCGCGGATCTTCGCCCAGGCGTCTTGCCCGGCCTGCTCGACCTGCTCGTTGTACTCGACGCCGAGCTCGGACGCGGCCTCGAGGGCGCGCTGCTCACGCTCAGCGGCCGTGAGCTCGCGAGTAGCCAGCTCCTCCAGCAGTTCCGTGATGGTGGTGCCGCGCTCGTCGGCGAGGACGCGCAGCCTGTCGCGCACTTCTTCGCTGGTCTTGATGCTCGTCGGCTTGCTCATACCGTCGATTCTACCGCCGGTAGAACCCATCGGTCAGCCCCTCGCGTTCCTTGCTGGCCCGGCTTAGCGTGACGGTTGGACCGGGCCGTTCGCAGGTGGCGCTCCGCCGATCTGATCGGTTGCAGCGTCATGGGTTTTCTCGTTACTGCACCGCGCGGCCGATGAGGTTGTGACTCCCGGCCAGTCCAAGCTCGTGACACCCCAGGAAGGGACACCGCCATGTCGGAGCTTCTCGTCGACTTCATCACCTCGCTCGACGGCCACGCATCGGGAGAGGGATGGCCCGGGTTCTGGGGCCTCGAGGGCCCGGAGTACCTCGCATGGCTCGGTGAGCAGCCCCAGGCCACCTACCTGATGGGAGCGAACACCTACCGCCTGATGTCGGGCTTCGCCGCAGGCGACGTCCCGAATGGCCAAGACGAGTTCAGGCCCGAAGAAGAGGCGTCCGTCGACGAGCTCACGCAAGCGTCCAAGGTGGTGTTCTCCTCCTCACTCGAGGAGCCACTGACGTGGGCCAACTCCACGCTCGTACGCGACGACGCCGTCGAGGCGGTCCGCGCCATGAAGTCGAGTGGCTCGGCGCTCCTCAGCACAATCGGCAGCCTCAGCCTGTGCCGGTCCCTGCTACAAGCCGGACTCGTCGACCGCTTCCGGGTCGTGATGTTCCCGGTGATCACCGGGGCCACAGGCGAAGAACGCATCTACGACGGCTATCCGGACGTTGCCCTCGAGATGATCGAGCACCGCACCTTCGACGACCGAATCCAGCTGGTCGAATACAAGCCCCGCGTGCTCGAGCACCCACCGCTCGGCGTCCCTGCGTGACGTGCCCCGTCCGCCGGTCTGGACGGCCGCCAGGCCGGCGCCGGCGGGTGCGGAGCAAGACCTGATAGGGGGGCCGCCGACGTCAGGACGCTCGGTCCACCTGGCCCCGACCCGTCGCAGGTCCAGACTCTCCCGGTCCCGCCCCGTGCCCCATTTGGTAGCTCGGCGGGTAGCGATCACTGATGGGCCCGAGGACCGGCTCGCCCACCGGCGACGCCAGACCCATGCACCCATGCGTCGAGGCAGGACCGTCCGCTCACGACCGCCAGGTGCGCAGTTGCTCGGCGATGCGGGCGGCGGTGCACCGTGAGTCGTACAACTCATGCGCCAGCGCTGTGAGCTGCTCGCGGGTTGGATCGGCGGGGATGCCGCTGGCGTTGAGGTACATGACCGCAGCCGCGCAGGCGACGGTCAGGTTGGAGCGTTCGAGCCACCGGCAGCGGCCAAGCGTGTGCACGAGCGCGGCGGCCCGAGCGTACGGGCCGCCGTACACGGGCTGTTCGAGCAACTCCGCGCGGTGCCGCTCGACGGCGGAGATCGGCACCCCGAGATCATCGGGTGCGGGGTCGCGGTGACCGGCGCGTTCAGCGACTTCCAGGATCCAGGACAGATCGACGTGCAGGGAGAAACTCACGCAGCGGCGCCCCGACTCTGGGGCGCGGGTCCATGTTGGGCATCGAGCTCTGCTTCCAGGCCATCGAGGAAGGCGCCGTGGGTGTCGATAAGGCGCTGGGCTGCGGACATTCCCGCGGCACGGGCGCCGGTGGTGTCCTCGGTGATGAGGCGCTCCACGTAACGGTTGAAGTCCAGGCCGCGGGCGGCGGCGGCGTCCTTGCCAGCGGCAAGCACGTCGGGTGCCAGGCGGAGCTGGGTCTGCTTCCTGTCACTGCTCATACCGAGAAGGTAGCAGGGTGGTAGCAGGTGATCCAGGCCTTGTCCGCTCCCGATCCGGGCCGGCAGGTGCTCGCTGGCGTCCGCCTCGGTCCGCGGCGATGGCGCAACACGGGCCGAGGCGGGACGGGCAGCTGGTTCATCGCCGGGGAGCCAGCAACGTTTGTTGGTCACCTGTCCTTGGACAGCGAATCCAGTCGTCTGCCCAGCGCTGACCTGCGGCGATTAAC
Source organism: Streptomyces sp. NPDC127084 (assembly GCF_042724175.1). Lineage (NCBI taxonomy): Bacteria > Bacillati > Actinomycetota > Actinomycetes > Kitasatosporales > Streptomycetaceae > Streptomyces > Streptomyces sp. NPDC127084. Next base: position 40,077 of record NZ_JBHXFA010000042.1, on the reverse strand, counting down.
CTGATTGGCAGAAGCGTGGTGGGGGCTGTCCTTGCTCACCGACGCCAAGATGGGAACCCCCGCCAAGGGGCATACGAGTGCTGTAGGCGCACCACAGGACGGCGGCCGGGTGTCGGCAGGGGTTCGCCTCAGTCAGCGGTTGTTGGGGCTCAGCAGCGTGGCGGCCGCGGCGACGAAGGCTGCGGACGCTTCCTTGGCGGCATGCCGCTGGGCATCCAGCTCGGTGCGGCCGGTGGCCTTGCGCAGCGCGTACGTGGCATCTGCGGCCTGCTGGGCGGGGCCCGCCAGCTCGGGGACCAGAACCTGCAGGCGGATATGGGGCGCGGTGATAGCCGCCCGGGTGTCGTGGGACCTCGTCTGAGCCTCCAGCTGGTGCTCGGTGCCAGCCTCGGTCAGGGCCAGACGCTCCCGATGGAACATCGCCGAGCGGTGCGCGTCCAGGGCGGCCGCAAAGTCGGTGACGGCCCCGAGCTGGTCCTGGCGGTGGCTGTCGGTGCGCTGCTCGGCGCGTGCAGTACGTGCCGAACGGTGCTGGAGGAGTCCGGCCGTCAGGGCACCAGCGAGGGTACCGAGTACGGCAACGATCGAAGGCCATATGGACATCAGGTGTTGGGTCCTCTCGGGCAGTCGGTTTCGGGTGGTGAGGTCGGCGTACAGCGAGGCACAACGGCGGCGGCTTCGGTGGCCGAGTTACGGCTGCGGCGCTTCGGGCCCCGACGGTCGTTTCAGAGGCGGAACTCGGAGGCCATGATCACTCGCGTCAGGGCGAGGGCTGGCGAGGAGGAGTCCGAGTCCCAAGCATCGGCTGGGGCTGGAGCGCGCGGTCGGCCGAGGCATGCCAGGGGGTGGCAAGGGTGCGGGACCGGGGCGCGGCCGACTGAGTGGATGGCGACCTGACGGCCGGCCCCGGGATGGTGGGTCAGTGGTACTGCTTGGTCTTCTTGAGGATGTGGTCGCGGGTGAAGCCGAGGGTCTTCACGGCGTCGGTTCGGGCGCCGTGGTAGGCGTCGGTGAGTTTCCTGTCGACGGTCTTCCAGAACTCGGCTTCGGCGGCTTCGCGGGCCTTGTCGAGTTCTTCGAAAATCCGGTCCCTCTTGGCTTTGGCTTCGGCGAGCTCCTTTTGAAGGTCCTCGCGGGCCTTGTCGATGTCGTCGGATCGGCGGGGGGTCATGGTGCTGCTCCTCGCGGTCGTGAGGGACGATGCTTCCGACCCCCTGCTCCGGTTGGAGCGTGTTGGGAGGCCAGGGGACGGCGGGCTGAGTTTGGCGACCTGGCCACCGATCTCCCGGCCGCTTGCGCGTCGGTCGAGTATGCATTTCGAGTGTATGCATATCCCTGAATCGGGTTCCTTGCGCCCGTGCTCAAATGCGCTCCGAGCGCAGGCCGGACGGCCTGGCCCGCACCCGGCCACGAGGGGTTCGGGTACGAAGCAGGTGGTCCGGAGCAGGGGGGTCAGAGGCCCCGGGTGTCGGCCCAGCCGCCGGCGTGCTCGACCATGCGGAGCGGGATGTGGCCGGAGCCGTGCGCGTCGTTGAAGGTCGGCACGGAGTCGACGTCACCGAACTCGCGGCGGATCGCGTCCAGGAGCACGGCGGCCGCGTTGGCTTCCAGGCCGCTGTCGCCGCGGGCCTCGACCCGGATCGCCCCCAGCATGCAGCGGGCACCGTCCTCGTCGACCAGCGCACCGGAGCACCAGCCGCCGGTGAGCAGGCGGTGGTGGGCGCGCTGAAGAAGGGCCGCCACTGGCGTCGGGTACAGCTCCGGTAGTGGGGCGGGCCCGGTGTCGATAGGGCCAGTGACGACGTCGGCCAGGACGATGGGGCTGGTGTCGATGTGGGCGGTGTTGACCTCGTAGGCGAGGGCTGCTTCGTCCAGGCGTGCGGTCATCTCCGTGTTGATGAGCGTCAGGCGTTCCTCAAGGGTCAGTTTCGCCGGGGGCGCGGGGGCTTGGGTGGTTGTGGCCGTTTGGTCTGTGGCGGGGTGGGTCCGGGGCATCGGGACTCCTGGTGGCTTCGACGACGCGGGGCGGGGTGGCGGCCTTCGACGCCGGCAGCCGGAGCGGGGTCAGATGCTGGAGATCCAGTCGTTGATGGCGTTGATCGCGGGGGTGATGACGGGCGCAGCGCCGGTGGAGGCGAGGAAGGAGCCGAACGCGGCGCAGGCCAAGGCGGGTCCGAGGCGTACGAACCCGCCCTGTATGAGGACAAAGACGACGATGCCGAGCAGGACGACGGCGGAGATCGATGTGGCCACTTGCGGCGTGTCGTTCCAGATGTGACCAGGGCCCGGCCCGGCCGGTGCGGCCGGGCCCAGCGGTGTTGGGTGCGGGGTGGGTGTCAGACGCCGGAGAGGTTCTTGATGGCCTCCAGTGCCTGGCGGGGAGAGGTGACCGCGTCGCGGCGCGCGGCGGACTTCCCGCCGCCGCGGCGATTGCCCCCGCCCTTCGTCGGGACCTCGTGGTCCTCGTCGTCGGGCTCGGGTCCGAACTCGCCGGGCCGGGGAGGCTCGGTCCAGTCGAACCACAGGTTGCGGGCTTCGAGCTCGCGGATTTCGTGGTCGGTCAGGGTGGCGACGGTGTCGGGGAAGTAGCCGTCGATGCCAGCCTTGAAGTCCATGAACAGCGTGCGTAGGACGTCCGGCTGCGTGCCTTCGACGATCCAGCCCGCGCCGCCGGTGTTGGAGTCGGTCGGCGGCTCGGGCTCGCCGCGCATCACGCGCTCGATCCGTCCTGCCTCGGCCGGGGAGAAGGAGCGGGGAAGCGGGTCGGGGATGTGCTCAGGAGGGATGCCGAGGGCCTTGAACATGTCGCCGACCTTCTTCGGCGCGACCTTGAGCACGACCGGGATGCAGTTCTCGCGGAGGTTCTCGCACAGCAGCTGGGTGAACCCGTCCTGGACGTAGATGGACTGGCCGGCCACCTTGATGCCGACCGCGTACTTGCGGCCCTTGACCGACACGAGCTCCGCGAGGTCCATGATCTCTGTGCCGTAGTCGCCGTTGCGGGCGGCGGAGAGGAACTCGTCGAGGTAGGCGGACAGCATCCGGTAGGGGCAGCCTGGACGGTCCGGGTCCCATTCGTGGACTTGGCCGTCCTCCCACGGCATCTCGCCGCGGATCTCCATGAGCGCGACCAGGACCCGCAGGAGCCGGATCATGTAGAGCGCGCCGACGCCGTAGCGGGCGGTGTGCTTGCCCAGCGCGGCGGTCTTCTCGTCGGGGGCTTCGGTGGCCAGCATGACCACGGCGCCGAACAGGGCGTCGGCTGCGATGTGCAGGCCCATCAGCTGGGTCTTGCCGCCGCCGGAGGGGGCGACGAACAGGCCGTGGGCGGCGCCCCGGTCGGTGTAGACGCGGTTGCGGGCGGGCTGGCCGTTGCCGAGGTAGCCGGTCACCCACCGACCGTCCTTGTCCGGGGTGATCAGTTCCCGCGTGGCGGGGAAGACCTGTGCGAGCGGCGAGCTGTCCCACAGGGAGACCAGGACCTGGTTGCCGTCGATGGTGACGAACAGTCGGCCTTCGTCGTATTTGGTCTTCAGCGCGGCTGCCAGGGCGTGTTTGTTGACGCGCGGTTCGCCTGCCTCGTCGGGGACGTGGGCGATGTAGTGGGTGACCTTGCGCTCCCTGTCGCGGACTTCCTTGACGAGCTGCGAGCCGGGCACTGGGCTGCCGGCAGCGCCGATGCGGTCGGCCCACCATTCGTGGGCGGTGGGAGCCTTGCGGCGCCGCTCGTTCGCGTCGGGGGTGACGTCGACCTCCTTCCAAGCGGGGCCGCCCTCGCGCCCGTACTGGCGGACGACTTCCTTGATGGTCACGTCGGTGACGTCCACGCCGAACGCGGCGGCGACCGCCTCTGGGGTGAGGCCCGAGATCGGCCGTCCGGCCTCGGAGGCGCGCAGCAGCAGCGACAGGTCGTTGGGCATGCCGTCGTGCGGCGTGGCCTTGACGACGATCGTGCGGCCCGGCATGCCGCCGTTCTCCCACAGTCGGCGGACCTGCCGGGTGAACGGGTCGGCGCCGTCGTGCGGCTGTGCCGGGGACGGCTCGGGGGCGGGCTGGAGCTGCAGGGCGGGGGCCGTAGCGGCGAGCGCGGGCCGGTGATTCCTGCGGGTGTGTCGGGAGTACGGCATCACCAGCAGGCCGGCCGCCGCCCACCCGGCGGCGAGCAGGGCGTCGAGGCAGTAGGGGCCCCAGCCGAACGTGTGCCGGACGGCGATGTCGACGGCGGCCGCCAGGACGAGCGGCGACCAGCGCAGGAGTTTGCGTCCCGTGTCGGAGTCGTCGCTGCTCTTGTAGGCGAGGTACCAGCCGCCGAGGCCGGCGGCGCCCGCCAGTTGCACGACCGTGTTGACGGGGCTGTCGGGTACAAGGTTCGGGGCCGCGGCGAGGACCGGGGCGGCCAGGGTGTAGAGGGTGCGCTCCAGGGCGACGCGGCACGGCACGGACACGAGGGGATTCCTCCTTTGGGAGATGGCGATGGGCGGCCCGCCTCGGTGGCGGGCCGCCCATCAGGGGCTTTCGGCGAGGTCGGGGTCAGTGGGCGAAGAAGCCCGGCTTGGGGGTGCGCTCCTTGCGGCCGGAGCGGATGGTGTCCAGGCCCTCGTACAGTCGCGCGTGCGTACGCCGCACGTCCGTGGCCAGGCAGGACACCTCTTGGGCCGTCTCGTGCAGTTTGCGGACCTCCACGGCGGCGCCGCCCAGGGCGACGGCGACCTGGTTGGTCATCTCCACGAACTTGCGGTCCAGTTCGGCATGGGCGATGTCGACGGCCAGGCCTTCCGCACGCTGGGCGTTCATCCGCATCCCGCGCAGCAGTTGCTCGAGCTCGTTGCCGGCCAGGTCCATGGCCGTGCCCAGCATCTTGAGCTTGTGCTGGACGGCCTTGTAGCGGTTGTCGCCGTCCGTGGGGGAAACGCTGAAGCCCCCAGGTTGGGGCGCGAGGTCGCTCACGGAGATCCCCTTCCTTTCTAGTCGTGGTGGGCGGCGGCGGAGGCGTGGGCCAGGCCCCCGTCGTCCATGGCCTGGATGTCCTCGCCGTAGACGCGGCCGACCGACGTGGCGGCGATACGGGCTGCCTCGGAGGCGATCTCGCACTCGGTGGCGCACTGCGCGGCCAGCCCCTTCATGCGGGATGCGGCGTCGGCCAGGTCCGTGATCTGGTCGACGACCTCGGTGGCGATGTTGTGGTCGCCGACCAGGTCGGCCGCCATGTCCCGCAAGGCGTCGGCGACCTTGCCGAGCGCGACGGCCATCTCCTGGGCGCGGTCCTTGTCGAGTGCCGCGGTGATCGCGATGTTCACGATCTCCATCAGGTACTCGTCGAAGGTGATGTCGGTGCGGTGCCTGGCCGCCATGCTGGCCCGGCCCGACGTGGGCTTCCTGGCCTCCGATGCCACGGGGTCCTCCTGTGCAGTGGGTCGGGTGGTTCCGGGGCGCTGGGTGTGGGGCTCCGGGGCCCGAGGGAGGCTCACCGGGCTGCTGACGTGCGCTCCGAAGGGGTCAGACGGGTCGTCGACGATGACCGCGTCCCAGATGTTCTCCTCAGCCGGTTCGGGCTTCGGGGATCGGGCCGGGCCGCCGGGGCGGTCCATCGTGACCCCGAAGTCCTCCGGCGTCGCCCTGCTGGACGGCTCTTCCGGTTCAGGCGCGGTGGCGTCCTCGCCGGCCCTTGCGAAGAAGTCCTTGAGCCGCTCCTTGAAGGACCGGCCGTCATGACCGTCGCCCGCGTCCGGCGGGTCCTTGACGTCATCGGGCTGGGCGCCGTCGTCCGTCCCTGGGGCGTCCTTCGCGTCCTTGTCGCCGGATGCCTCCGTCGCCTTCCCGCTACTCGTCTCGTCCTCGGAGCCCATGTCGCTGGTGGGTTCCGCGGACTTGCCGTCCTTCGCGGCCGTGTCCGTCTCGGCTCCGCGGCGCTCGTTCCAGCGGCGCTGCGCTTCTTCCGCCACAGCTGCGCCCAGGGTGATGCGGTCGTCGGCAGCCTTGGCAGCCTCCCGCTTCTCCTGCCTTGCTGCGTTCCGCTCAGATTTCGCCGCGCGGCGTTCCTCCCTCGCTGCCTGCTGGCTGGCGCGGGCCTGGTCGCGATCCTTGCTGCGGTCAGCGAGGTCGGCGGTCTGGTTCGCGCTGCGCCGCTGCTGGCGTGCCGCCTGGCGGGCGGCGGCGCGCTCATGGCGACCTCGGGCTCGCTCAGCCCTGGGACTGACGGCCGGCGCGTTCTGCGACGTGCCGCCGTCACCCTTCGAGCTGGCCGAACTTCCCCTGCCTGTACCAGACTTGCCCGAGTCGGATCCCCCAGAGCCGTTCTGGCGGCCTTTGGAGCCCCCGGACGACTCGTTGCCCTTCGGGCCGACCACACGGCCGCCAGCGGAGCGATCAGGGCCCTTCCCGGAGCCCTTGGGCGCATTACCGCCACCCAGGCCGCGTCCCGAGCCGGCGGACCCGTTCGTTCCCGAGCCCCGGCCGCCGCCAGCTCCCCGCCCTGAGCCACCCCCGCCGCCAGCCTTCGAGCGGCCCTTGTCGGCACCCATGCCGGAGCTGGAGGACCGCGCCGCGTCTGCCTTGCCGCGCGCGGCCGCCTTGTCGGCCTTCGCCTTCACCATCGCGGTGTGGAGCTTGGCGTTCTGCTCCATCATCGCGGTTTCCTGCGCTGTACGGGCCTCCAAAAGCGCAACCTTGCGCGCTATTTCGGCCTCCCGGAAAGGCGCTTCTCCAGCGTGCCGCCCCCGCGCCACTTCCAGCCGGTACTCCAGCCAATCACCCAGACGATCGGCGAGAGAACGCGACTGACCATATTCACCTTCCTCGTATTCTTCACCACCGGAATCCGGAGCGTCGGGCATTCCCGTTTCCCGCAAAGCCGCTTCCGGGGAAATAGGCCCACGAACAGGCGGGAGTTCCCGCGCCATCCCCCCCGATGACTCCGGAGGGACGGCGCCACCGGCACCGCCATCTGACGGTTCGGAGAAAAACAAATCCCCACCATCGGGGGCATCCGGCATGCTGCCGGAATCACTGCCCCGAGTGGGGAGGTGAACCACGATGCTGTCGGTGTCGTCGGACACGCGACTCCCTCCTCCTGAGCTTGACAGTCGGCACCGGCCTCGCGTACGCGCGTGCACGGCACGCGCGGCACGCGACACGCGCGGCACGCGTTGGGGCCACCAAAGGGCCATCCCCGAGACCGGAGACAGCCCTTCGTGAGGGACGTGAGGGCTAGCCGGAGTGCCGGCTGTAGACGTTCTGCAGGGCGAGCGCGACGTCATGGATGAACTTCACGTCGCCATCGCGGTAAGCCTGGGTGCCCCGGATATTCATGATCCGGAGCCAGTAGTAGAAGGTGCCGAGGTCTTTGCCGTGCTGGGCGATCAGGTCCTGCTTAATCTTCCGCTCGTGTTCCGCACGGTTCATTTTCTTCCGCTCGACTTTCGTGAGCGGGCGACCTGCACTCACGCCGACTCACTGCGGTCCAGGCTATAAATCGACGTGGGACCACCGTAGTTCATATTCGGGCTCTGTGCAGCCTGCTGCCCCGAACTCTCCGGGGCGGCTTGGAGCGGCGGGTTATTCTTCTGCTCCCTGATCTGCATCTTTTCCCTCCGCTGCTTTGCGACCTCCTTCACCCTTTCATCGTGGGCGTGGCGCTTATGGGCGCTCCTTTCCAGTCCCACCCTTGCGCTCTTCAGGTGCTTCAGAACGTCGTTCAGGGACTTTTCCACAGGAAAGCTTCGCAGGAAGGCCTGGCCCATCCTGTCGCCCTCCACGCGGGTTCCGCGGCAGTGCACGCGGGTCTCGCGCTGGAGGATCTCCAGCTTGGCCTGCATGTCCAGCACGACCCGGTAGAAGTCCGCGAGGTAGTGCGCGTAGGCGGCGGGGTTCTGCGCGACCTCGCGCAGCGCCGCGTTCGGGTCTTCGAAAAGAGGCTTGTCTTCAGTGCTCACGGGGTCCTCCGTCGGGGTCGAATCTGCTGTACTCAGGTGGCTGTGGACTGCTTCCGGCAGTCGCGGCGAGGGCCAGCCCGATTCGCGCGGGCTGGCCCTCACCGGTGTGTGCCGGACGGCGGGGTCAGGTCAGGTACTTGTCCGCGTCCTCGGGGCGGAGCAGGCCGGCTTCCTTCAGCAGCCGGATGGCGCGGGGCTGGTTGACGGAGAGCTCCGTACGGACACGGCTGATGTTGACGAAGCCGTCCGTCTCACGCGGCAGGGCCTGCACGAGCGGAAGCAGCACGGCGTCTGTACGGGCGGGTGTGGGCGTACCGGTACGCCCGGCTGTGGCGGTTCGGCTTGTACGCGGACGAGCTTCCGTCGTACTGGTACGGACAGCCGGAACGCCGTCGGCCGGGACCGTACGGGCGGTGACCGTACCGGTACGCGTCCTGCCTTCGTATGCGGCGGCGCTGGTGCGACCGGAGTGCTCCGTACCAGTACGCGCGGCCCCGTTCAGGGCGGCTTGTACGCCGCTTGTACGACCGCTGTACGCACTGGTCAGGCCCGCATCCGCGTCTGCCGGGGCGGGGTGGTGCGGGGTGCCTTGTACAGGCTCCGTACGAGCGATGTCGTGGACCGGCCGGGCGGGGACCGTACGGTCTGACACTCCGTACGAGTCCGTACCGGACGGGCTTGTACGGGCGTGCTGCGTACCGGCCGCGCCGTCTGTACGAGCGGCTGTACCGGTACGTCCGTCCGTTCCGGTCGTCGTGTCCGTACAACCGTGTCCGTCCGTACCGGCGTCGTGCATGAGCGCGTGGACGCGCCAGATGACGGCCACGAAGATGAGCACGACGAACGTCGTCAGCCACCACGGCGCGGATGCGCCCTCGGGTACGAGGTGCGCCTGCTCCGACAGGTGGAAGACGACATTGGCTGACGCCATCAACGCGAGCGCGTACGGGATGTCCTTCTTGGCGCGGAACGCCGTGACGCAGTAGACATCGATGCTGACCGGCAGCAGCGGGGCGACATACTCGTTGATGCCGACCATGCGGGCCAGCTCGTACTCACCGGAGGCGGCGAGGCCAACGCCGGCGGCGAGCGCGATCCACGGGGCGGTCTTCCACGCCTTGCGGCTGAGATTCTGATGCCAGCCGCGCCAGCGAGAGTTGGCCCGCTTCGCCTCGCGGGCCTCGTCGAGCAGTCGGCGGGCGCGGGTCTCGTCGGCCTGCGCCCGGTCGGTGACGCCGCGGGCCTTCTTCTCCGCCTCTGTCGTGATGCGGCCGGCCTCCTTCTGGGCTGCCTCGCGCAGCTGCGCGGCGACGGTCTTGGCTTCCTCCCGCAGTCGATCGCGCTGCTTGTCGCACGCCTGCTTGAGCCCGGCGAGTTCGTCGGCGAGGGCCTTGCGCTTGGCGGCGGCTTCCGCGTCGAACCGGTCGGTGAGCTCGCGCAGCTTCTCGCGTAGCTCGGTACGAGCTTGCTCCGCCTCGGTGTGCGCGGCGGCGACGCGGTCGTCGGCCTCGCGGCGCCGGTCATCGGCGGCCTTCACCGCGTGCGCGTACAGCGCCTCCGCCTCCGCGCGGCGGGCGTCGTACCGGTCGGCCGCTGTCTTGGCGAGCTGGGCGACCCGCTCACGGGCCTGGTCGACTTCACGCTGAGCTGCGGCCAGGACGTCGTCGGCCTGCTCCTGGGCACGGGCGAGAATCTGCCCAGCTTCGGCGCGACGCTGATCGACCAATGCGCCGATCTCGGTGAGGTCGGCTTCGGCCATGCGCCGCAGCTGGGCAACCGCGGTGGCCGTGGCTTCGCGGTCGGCGTTGGCCAGCTCAGTGAGGTCGGTGATCTGCGCACGGGCCTCCGTCACGAGAGTGTCGGCTCGCTCGCGGGCGCCAGCCAGGAGCCGGTCTGCCTCACCGCGTGCCATCTCCCGGGCGGCCTTGGCCGCCGTGCGCTGAGCGATAGCGTCCCGGTCGGCGTTCGCGGTGATGACCGCGGCACGGGTCTGCGCCTCGATCAGCAGCGCCGAGACCTGCTCGTGGGAGTCGATGACAGCACGCGCGGCCACCGACTCGGCTTCCGTCTGGACCGAGGCAGCCTGCTCACGCGCGATGTCGACGATGTCGGCGGCCCGGTCGCGGGCGTCCGCGACCCGGGCCAGTGCCTCACAGTCTGGCTCCGTCTCCACCGAACCGGCCGGACCCGGGGCAGCGGCAATGGTGGAGGCGGTGAGCTTCGAAGCCGGCCGGGGTGCCGACTTCTTGCGAGCGGTGGGCCTCTTGTTACGGGTTCGAGTGGCGGCCACGCCGCCTCCTTTCAGGTCAGGTGCCGCTCCGAGCAGGGCGGCGGTCCGAGTGTTCAGTCAGGTGCGTTGGCGGGCAGCGCCGCGTCCTGCCTCAGGTGCTGGCGGACCCAGGCGACGGCGGCCGGGGTCATCGCCCCGGTGTTCGGCTCGCTCAGCGGCGCGGTGTCGATGTCGTGCATCGCGTCAGCCGGCGGGAGCAGCCGCATGTAGGCGGGGTCGATCCCCGCGTGGTGGCGGTTGTCGCTCAGCTCGACCAAGTCGTAGAGGACCTTGCCGGAGTCGACGTGCCGCCAGGACCGCTCCACCCGGCCGACGAAGGTGTGGCCGGGCTTGCCGAGCCAGAACCGTTCGGCGTCGCGGAACAGGATGAAGTCACCCATGGTGTAGGTGGGTTGGACGGCCTGCGTCTGGGGCTGGGGCACGCGCGCTCCCTCGCATCGCGTACACCGGCACGGGGGCCGGCGGGTCCGGACTGCCCGGCTCCCAGTCACCGCCCGACCCGGCCGCCGGGTGTTCGACGGTCGGGTCGGGCGGCTCAGGCAGCTGTCAGGCCAGGGCCGCGACGGGACGGTGCGGGGCGACGATCCGGCCGTCGGGGAGCAGTTCGCCGGTGTCCTCGAAGAGCACCAGGCCGTTGCACAGCAGGCTCCAGCCCTGCACCGGGTGGGACACGACGGTGTGAGCGGCCTCCCGGTCCGGGCTGTCGGCGGCCGGACACGTCGGTCGATGCGTGCACAGTGACTCGGGGAGCTGCCCGGCAGTGTTGGTGGTGGTCGTCACAGTTTCGAGCTGGGTGCTGCGGTGCATGAGCACTCCTGACGAGGGGAAGCGGGTCGAGACTCTCCCGGACCCAAAGGCGTACGAAAGGCCGGACTCCCCTCGCACGGAGGCGGCCGGCCCAGTTGAGTAACATGGCGCGGGCGACGAGTTGGGATCCATCCCATCGGAGCAGGTCAGCTCCGCTTCCGCTGGGCGAGGTACGCGTCCTGGAGCCGGGCGAACGACTCGTACAGACGCTGGCCGACGGCGCACCGCGCGTCCGGCGAGCACCCTTCGCAGGCCTCACCGTGCGCACGGTCGGCCGCCGCAGCCTTCACGTACCGGTCGTATAGAGACTCAGCCATGGGCACGTCGGCCGAATTCATGGTCGGCGTTGGTCCGGCGCAGCGCTTCGGACAGGCGCTTCTGGTCCGCGTCCGTCATGCCGCCATCCCCATCCCCGTGCGGCGGGCGCTGCGGCGCTTGATGCGCCGGCGCTCGTCCTCGGACAAGCCGCCCCACACACCGTGCGCCTGGCTGGTCTCCAGAGCCCAGGTCAGGCACTGGCCCATGACCGGGCAGCGGCGGCAGACGGCCTTGGCTTCCTCAGCCTGGAGCAGCGCAAGGCCTGCGTCGCCGACAGGGAAGAACAGCTCGGGGTCCTCATCGCGGCAAACCGCGTTGCGGCGCCAATCCATGCCAGTCACCGCCCTTCCCGGACGCGGCGAAGAGCCTCATCCATGATCGGGTCGGAGTCGCCGTCATTCCGTGCGATGCTGTGCATCAGGTCCTCCATACAGGTCCTGGACAGCCCCGGAGGGTCTCAAATCACCGGGGCTGTCGTGCTGTTCAGACTGTTCGTACGAGCAGCCACGGCCTTGGCCACCCTGTACGGGGTGGCCAAGGCCGTGGTTGTTCGTCCTGGGTGGTTCAGCGCTCGGGTCTCTTGGGGTGGAGCGGGACCACGGGGCCTTCCGTCGGGGCGTCGCCAGCGGGCATCGCCTGACGGTTCGAGTCGGTGGCTGCCACGCGGGGCAGCACCGAGTCCCAGTCGGCCACCCGCCCGGCCAGCGTGCGCTCCGCACGAACCCGCAGGGTCCGGTTGGTCTGCGGGCTGAACGCCATGGGCAGCACCGCAGTGGCCTGGCGACTGGACGCTTCCGTAACGGCGTCGGCCAGGGCCTGGCGCCACTCAGGGATCGTCATGTCGAACTGGATCCGGCGGTTGCTGCCCCGACAGTGGATCGCGGCGGCTACATCGGCCTTGCCGGTGTGGTGCGGCACCAACTTCTGGACCTTGCTCTGCATGCCGGTGACGGGCACCCAGGTCTTGCAGTCCTCACAGACGAGTACCGCTTTCAGCGGCTCGCGCAGGTCGATATGCGAGGGCAGGAGTTGGGAGAGCTTGAGGGCGGGCAGGTTACTGACCCGCTTCGTACGGGTCCGGCGAGGACGTTCCTTAGCAGTGGGCATCGCGGCGGTGATGGCCATGGGCAATCTCCTCATGTTCGAAGGGAGAGAGGGAGTGCGTCGCGGTGCTCTCTCCGCCCGTCAGGCCGCGCGGGTGGCCCCGGCGTCCTGTCGGACGGACAGCGCATAGCGCTGCGACGTGCAGTAGAGAGTCGAGAAACCCGGGGGATTTGGTGTTGCCATCGACCCCGGCCACCCACAAGGGGAGGACGACTACTGCGATCTAGCAAACGGTGGTGCTACAAAATCGGCGACCAGCTTTGCCGACATGGATAGGTTAGCTGATACAGTTCCCGTGTCAACCAAGTTGGGCAACTTATCCATCCGAGCAAGGTGGCTCTACGATGTGGTTCATGACGGACGAGGCCATGCAGCCCTATCAGCGCATTGCTCAGGACGTGCGCGACCAGATCCGGCTTGGCCGCTTGAAGGGCAACGACAAGCTGCCCAGCACGCGAGAGCTGTCTGATGAGTACAAGGTCGCACCCGGAACGGTGCAGCGGGCCCTCGCGGAACTCCGGGCAGGCGGGATCATCTACTCCCACCAGGGCCGCGGAAGTTTCATCCGCGAGTCGGCTGTCGACGTCGTTGCCGATCCGACCACCCAAGCCATCAAGCGGTTGGAGGTGCAAGTCGCCGACCTGGCTGCGCGCCTGGAACGCATCGAGCAGAGCCGAGACAGCGGGTCGTCCAGCCGATGATGCCTGGCGCCGCTGAGAAGAAGTCCCTCCAAGAGACGTCGCGCGCCCTCGCAGCCGTACGGCGTTCAACATGGCTTTCTCCAGCCGGATTCCTAGATTCGCATCAGCACCACACAGCTTCCGGTCCGGACGGCTTGAGCGAGATGTCCCGGCGTGGAAGCGGTGTGGAAACAGCGTGGCAATAGGGCTCTTTATGCCTGGCAGGTGACCGCCGAGGGGGTGTGTAGTGATCGCCGTAGAGCAGTGGACAGGCGAGGAGGCACTGCTGTTGCGGTCAGTAATGCGTGCGTCGGTTCGGGAGTTCGCCGATCGTCTCGGCATCAGTCCCCGGACGGTCTCACACTGGCAGCGGAACAAGACAAGCGTGTGCCGTCCACAGATGGCACAGATCCTGGACGCGGCGCTCAACCAGTGCACCCCGGAGGAACAGGAAGCGTTCCGTCTTCGCCTGGTTGCCCTGCGCGGCGAGCCCATCTCTACTGCGGCCAGTCCAGCCGGCCGCGCGGCTCCGTGCACTGTCGTCTCACATCAGTTCCTCCCTGCGTACCTCGGGGAGCGCAGTGCGCCGCTGTATTCCGCTGGAACGCCTCGGCTGCCAGGGCCGGGCGGCTTGGTTCAACGCACGTTCCCTGCTGAGCACCACTCTGCCCAGTCGTCGACAGTGCACGTCTACGCTTGCGGTGTAGCCGTGGTGCATCTTGAAGAGCACCAGCGCTTCGACTCACTCACCGAGCTGGCGGTGTGGCGCTACCGCACCTACCTGAAGGAGCCGGCCTGGGCAGGCAAGCGAATCGCCCGTCTCCTGGAGCAGAACTTCCCGGGCGGAGGCCTCGTCCAACCGTCGCCTATTCCGCAGTACGTGCTGTCTGCCTACGAACTCCGCGACAACGCCTGGGTCGGCTCTGGCCTGGACACCGCTCTCCAGCTCCTCTCCACCCCGTCTGTACTCGTCAATCGCCAGGACCCGGCAAACGTGGTGCCCCTCGGGCCCGGCATTGAGGAGGCTAAGTTCCGTGATGGATGGGCGCACCCGGAGGCAGTGACTTTCCGCGGCGCGGTTTCCCAAGGCGTGGCTGGTTGGTCCGGGGTGGCCTACCACCCGCAGCCGGACGAACGCGCCCTCACTATGAGCCAGATCGTCGCACTGGAGCTGGACGTGCAGGCGCTCTGGGCGCTGTCCTCCCATGTCCTGCACTTGATCGAGGACGGCCAGGACCCAGTGATGCCGACGGACTACAGCTGGCGCTTCCTGCGCAGCGCATACTTCCGGCTCACCACCGCGCGTCCGACCGAGACAGCCCAACATCGGGTGATGCGCGAGGCAATCCTGGCCACCAGCGAACTTCCAGATCGGCTGCGCGCCGCCCAGGATGCCCTTCGAGAGCACAATCCGTGACGGCCATGAGGAAGGCGGACAGGGTGGACCCTCGATCGACGGCCCTGCTGGTCATCGACGTGCAGCACGGTTTCGTCAACCGGCACAGCCGGAGCATTCTCCCCACAGTCGTGCGGCTAGTGCAGGGCTGGCGGGCAGTCGGCGCTCCTGTCGTGCTGTCCCGGTTCCACAACGAACCAGGCTCGCCATACGAGACGATCACAGGGTGGACAAGGCTACGCACTCCCGAGGAACAGGAACTCGTCGCCGACCTCACTCCGTACGTTGACGAGGTGACTGCCGTCATCGACAAGGCGCAATCTTCAATCTTCACCTCCGAGGGTGCTCAGCTCATCCGGGACGCTGGCTGGAGCAACCTGGTGCTGTGCGGCATCGACACGGACGCATGCGTGTACGACTCTGCGATGGCGGCCTACCACCACGGCTACCGACCATGGATTGTCACCGACGCCTGCGCCTCCACTGGCGGAGTCCCATACCACGACGCAGCTCTGCTGCTCGCATCTCGGAACATCGGCCCCGCACAGCTCATCACCAGCGAGATCGCCCTGTCTCGCATCAGCGGCACGCACGGAGCACACGCATGAGTACCTCGCCCTACGAAGCAGACGTGCTGGTGGTCGGCGCCGGCCCAGCCGGAGTGGCGGCTGCAGTGATGGCAGCCAGCCTCAACCTGCGAACTGTCGTCGTGGAGGCCGGCCAGGTAGGTGGCAAGCTGCACACCATCGGCGCGCTGCAGAACGTGTCCGGCAACTGGTCGACCGGCCCGCAACTTGCTGAGGCCCTAGCCGCGGACCTAATGCGGCTGCAAAAAGCTGGCCGGTGCTCCGTAGTGCGGTCCCGCGCTGCGAGGGTCAATGGACACGACGACCGAGCGGAACTCACTCTCGAGGACGGCCAAGTACTTTCCGCGCAGGCGGTCGTTGTCGCCACTGGCGTTGCCGCGCTAACGCCGTCCGACACTGACTGGGTCAGCGCCCCTGCCCAGCTCACCGCGCCTCCGCTGTGGCGCACCGTCCCGGAAGAACTCGGCGAACGGACCTACGTGCTCGGTGGAGACAGACCGCTCGGAACCTGGCTGCGCGCTCATCCTCACGCGCCGAACAACCTGCACGTCCTTTGTCCTCCGACGGATGACTACAAAGTCGCGGAGGTCTCGGAAGACGGTCGCATCCGTCTGGTGCCGATCTCCAACGTCGTCCTGTCCCAGCCGAGCTACGGAGACGGCTGGATCGTGGAGGTAGAGGACCGGCACGGAGAGCGTAAGTCCTATGTGGCCACGTCGGTGCTGAGCAATATCGGCAGCAAGCCCGCAGCCTTGAAAGGGCTCACCGCGGACACGGATGGCTATTGCCCACCCGAGAAGCAGCACCCACGAATCTGGAGCGCCGGGGACCTGCGGTCAGGGCGGTTTCAGCGCATCGCGACTGCACAAGGCTCAGGAGCCGAAGCCGTGCTCGCCCATTACTACAGCGCCGCGCTCCAGCAAGAGCTGCCTGAGCCCACGGCGACAGCAAGGACGACAAACTCCCACCCTGGACGGCGCGCGTGAGCACCCATGGTCTTGGCCGCTACCTGGTTCCGAGTCTTGGCGACGATCTGTCAGTGCGTGGCCGAGGGCATGACGACACGTCACTCGTACGGGCACACGGCACAGCTGGTAGCGGTACAGTGACCACCAGCATTGATCAAATGGGAGTGGCCCCATCAACCGGCCTTGGCAAGGCGGGAGGGGCCACTGGGCCGCAGGACCTTGTAGTGGGGGTCCTAGAGCCTGCCGAACACCCCTATACCCAAAGACAGGGCGTCGACATGATCAGGGTACCCGTACCCGGCATCGGACTCACCGCACTCCGCCGTGGTGTCAGCGATCGCATCCGCGACAGCTGGCCCTTCGGTGGAGTGTTCGTCTTGTCCGCGCACACCCCGATCCGCCCCTCGGGTGAGGGGGTCGGGATGAAGTAGGTCTCCTGGGGCGGCGCCCAATTTGGGTCTTCCTGCCGCCCCGGGCCGCTCACCCGCGAGGTGATTGGTAGTCACCTGCGCTCAGCGCCCATCCGCTCTCCGAGTCGGCCTTGCAGGGCCTCTCGGAGGAGTTGTTCGACCGGTTGCAGCCGCTTCGAACAATTCGATCTTGGTTCGCCAGAACCTTCAGACCACGAGGGCCTTAGTTGTGCTCTCCTTCAGCACGAAGGAGTGCTGGTCACATGTTGCAGCATGATGCTGCGTCTTGTCAGCTCAGTCGCGCCCTATTGGCGTATTTTGCTCCGTCTATCCCGTCACATCTTCAATCTCTTGGCGGCGAGGCGGAAGGTCATTGGGGCCGCCATGTCGCATCTGACGTGTTCGGCATCCCCTTTCCGTACGTGATCGCTCTTCTGTCTGCACCAGGCAACCGTGCCGCTGAGTCTCGAGGCGTCGCAGCTTCCTCCTATCTGGCGACAACCAAGGGAGCCCGGGGAGCGGAGTCATGGCGGCCGTGATGTCGCTGGAGTTCACCAACGACTCGGTCGACGGGTCCCTGGTCAGTTCGGGTGCGGTTCGGGTGCGGCGTCAGCGTGTGCGGGTACCGATGCGTCTGGTCTGGTCGCCGGTCTACCAGGACGTCGCAGTGTCGGTGTACGTCAAGGTGAAGGCGCTAGCGTCACGGCCAGAGGGCTGCCAGGCGCGGACGGAAACGATTGCTTCGTACCTCGGGCTGTCGGACGCATCGGTCGAGCGCGGGATGACACAGCTGAGCCGTCCGGGGCCGGACGGTGTGGTCGAGTTGTTCTCGGAGCGCCGGACACACGCGGGCGGCACAGGGAGGTCTGCGCTGCGTACGGTGCGGGAGATGTCCCGGACGGAGGCGTTCGTGTGGCTGCCGGTGGCGGCCGCGGAGGACCTCACGCCGCGGCAGCTTCGGGTGTATGCGCTGGTGGCGTACGCGCAGGCTCGGGGGATCGCGCTGACGGAGGCGGAGCTGGCGGCCAGCCTTCGGCATCACTCTGGCAAGAAGGCCGGCGAGGCGCTGTCGGTGACGGCGGCGTCGACGATCGTGGATGAAGTGGAGGCGTCGCGCTGGATGACGGTCCAGCGGCGTGTGGGAGAGCGGGGCCGGAATCTGTACATCGCGCACGACCTCCCTCCGGAGGCCCGGCCTGACGGCCTGGTCGACCCCCGTGGAGCTGTTCCGGAGGCCACTTCTGAGGGGTCGGGCAGTTCCCCGGTTGGTGAGGGATCGGGTTCCCCGGTTGGTGAGGGATCCCTCGCGAATAGGGAAGTACCTATGACTGACTCACCTGATGACGGGCGTGCGCTCTTGTCACCCGCCGTAGGCGAGGTACAGGTGGGTAAGGCCGCTGGGCCTGTGGAAAACCCGGCCGGTGACGAAGGTGACGCTGGCGGGGGCGAGAGTGGTCTCGCGCTTCGCGCGGGTGGACAGAACCAGCCCTCCCCCTCGAAGGCGAAGAACCGCAGCAGCTGGAACGAGGACGCGGCCCGACCGTTGTACGACGGCCCTCGTGTGACGATGAACGCGCACATCTACGCCGTGCTGGAGCCGGTCCACCTGCTGTTGGAGCGGGTGAGCAATCCCTTCGTGGAGCGGCAGATCTCCCGAGAAGTAGGCCGACAGCTCGAGGCAGGGACGTCCCCTGAGCGGCTGCAGCACCGGCTGACTGCCCGGCTGACCAAGGTGATGCTCTCCGACATCCGCGATCCGGGCCGCTGGCTGCTGGGAGTGGCTCTGCCCCGGTGGGGCTGCGGCTACCAGGACTGCGAGGCCGGGGTGATCTGGCGGACCGGCGCTGCGTGCGAGATCTGCGCGGAAGTCGTCCAGGACAAAGCCGCCGCCCGGCAGCGCGAGCAGCGCGTCGCCCAGGGCCTGTGCCCCGAGCACGGCACCCGCCCCGGCCCGACGGGGCGCTGCACGGCGTGCGAGCTGGACGACACGATCGCCCGGCCAGCCCCGGCCGTGGTGGTGCAGCAGCGGGTACCGGAGGGTCCGCCGCGCGGCTCCTGCGGCGACTGTGGTGCGCGGATCATGCTGACCGGCAGGGCCCTTGAGGACGGCCTGTGCAAGCCGTGCCGCGAGGAAGCCTCAGCCCTGGCCGCCGACCAGGCGCCGGCGGCCTCCGGTGGGACCGAGACCCCGGTCTGCTCGGGCCGGGGCGGGCACGTTCCCTGCGGCCGGGAACCCCTGCCGTGCCGCAGCGTGTGCGCCCGCCGCCGGGTCAAGGAGCTCGCCGGGGCGGTGGCCTGATGTCCGACGACCTGGCCCGGGTCGCCCTCCAGGCCGCAAAGGAGGCGGCACGCAAACACGGCGGCCGCGCACAACAGCCCAAGCCCTGCCCGGTGCGACGGGCGCGACCCGATGGGCCTGGGCGACGTGCTCGGAGCGCTGGTCACCGAACAGGCCCTGGGAACTCCCGGCAGCCAGCGCCACGCTGCGCGTGCGGTGGGCGACCATCGCTCCGGAACTGGCCGAGCACGTCGCGGCCGTCGCCTTCGACGCCGACCCGGGCCAGCTCACCGTGCGTCCGGAGTCGATGGCCTGGGCGGCGAAGACGCGCCTGGAACAGGCCCTCGTCATCGAGGCTGCCAACACCCAGGCGGGCCGCATGGTCGTCCGGACGCTGCGGATCCTTCCGCCCAGCACGCTGCCCGCCGATGCCGAGTCGGCCGCCGCAGTCGCGCCTTCCGGGCCGCCACGTACTCGCCAGCAGATGTGACCGTGTCGGTGCTGCGCGTTACGGTGATCCGATTCTGTTCACGAAAGCCGGGGGTGCCCCTTGAAGGTGACGACTCGACACAAGCGCGCCGCGGCAGCGCTCAGCGGCGCCGTGGCGCTTGTCCTCGCGCTCGCTGGATGCGGCGGCGACGGGGATGACAAGGCACCTTCACCGCCTTCGGCGCAGGCCTCGACGCCTGCGCCCTCAACGTCGGCGGCTGATCCGCAGGCGGCGGAGAAGGCGGCAGTGCTCGCGGTGTACAGCTCGATGTCGGCGGAGCAGATGAAGGCGTATCGCAAGGCCGACGCCAAGGGCACCGATCTGGAGAAGTACGCGACGGCGAAGGCGCTCGGGCAGATCCGCAACGACCTGGCCCGGATGAAGGAGGCCGGGACAGTGGTGCGCGGTGAGATCGGGCACGACGCGAAGGTGACCGGGATCGACCTGGAGGCTGAGATGCCGAAGGCGACGTTGTCGGACTGTGTGGATCTGTCGAAGTACGAGCGCTACAGCATTAAGCGGCAGGAGCCGATCCCCCTGCCGACGGAGCAGCCGCTCCGGTACATCATGACGGTGCAGGCAGAGCAGTGGAATGGGCGGTGGATGGTGACCGCGATCAACCCACAGGGCGGGCCGACGTGCTGAGGCGGGCGGTGGTGGCCGCGGTGCTCTTGGTGGGCGGTCTCGCTCCGGTCGCGTACGCCGATGATGGCCCGAGCGGTGGGGTCTGCGAGGGCGCAGACATGTTCGTCAAGGTGTGCGCGCAGGATGAGGCCGACAAGCCTGGCTCGGGCGGGGCGCGCCCCGTGGTCGGCACCGCTGGCGGGGGTGGGTCGGGGCCGACGTGCACTTATACCAAGCTCGTACCTCAGCCGTCGCGCGGGGACAACATGTACTGGAAGGGGCACGAGCGGGAGAAGGGTGCGGTGTACGGGGTGAACTGCCCCGGCACGGGTGCGTCCTGGACAGTGTTCATTCCGGACGGGACGGCAGCGCCGACCGGGCCGCAGATCGATCCCCAGGTCGTAGCGCGCCGGGCGGTGGACTCGATGCTGCTGACCGGTCCGAAGGTGGCCAGCCCGCGCTCGGGCGGTCGGTACGTGGTGGGGATGCCGATGTGGCTGTGGGTGGAGCAGTCCCCGACGACGTTCGGGCCGAACACCGCGTCGGCGACGGCGGGCGGCGTGACAGTCACGGCGACGGCCACCGTCACGGCGATCCGGTGGGAGATGGGCGACGGCGAGACGGTCACCTGTGCCGGTCCCGGCACCCGCTACGACGCGTCCCAGGGCAAGCGCCCGTCGCCCGACTGCGGGCACCGCTACAAGGCCCCCTCGACGGCCGAGTCGGGCGGGAAGTACACCGGGACGGCGACCGCGACATGGACCGTGGAATGGCAGGCTGCGACCCTCGGAGATGCCGGATCGTTCACCGAGACGCGGCAGACCCCGTTCACCGTCGACGTACGCGAGGTCCAGGTTCTGAACTGAAGTCTGACCTGCCGCGGTGGAGGTTTCGACGGGCCAGCTCCACCGCTCACCGAACGTGCAGGTCAGGGTGATTGTCAGTGGCGGGCTTTACAGTCTCCTGCAACGTGGCCGCTACGCCTAGCTGGAAGGGGTGGGGGGTGAAGCAGGAGATTCTGAAGGCGTTCCGGTTCACGCTGGATCCCACTCCGGCTCAGGTGGAGGGGTTATCCCGGCATTCTGGTGCGGCGCGGTGGGCGTTCAATCACGCGCTGGGGATGAAGGTGGCCGCGCATAGGCAGTGGCGGTGTGAGGTGGACGCCCTCATCGACACAGGGATGACCGAGGCCGCAGCCCGCAAACGGGTCCGGGTGCCGGTGCCGTCCAAGCCGACGATCCAGAAGCATCTGAATCAGATCAAGGGCGACTCCCGTACCGTCGGCGGCCTTCCGGACGGTGTCCACGGACCTGAGCGGCCGTGTCCCTGGTGGCATGAGGTGAACACCTACGCGTTCCAGTCCGCGTTCATCGACGCCGACCGGGCCTGGCAGAACTGGCTGGACTCCCTCCGCGGGACACGAGCTGGCCGCCGGGTCGGCTATCCCCGGTTCAAGAAGAAGGGCCGCGCCCGGGAAGCATTCCGCCTCCACCATGACGTGAAGCGGCCCACCATCCGGCTGGACGGATACCGTCGGCTGCACCTGCCCCGGATCGGTTCCGTGCGTTTGCACGACACGGCAAAGCGGCTGAGCCGCCTTATCTCCCGCGGCCAGGCCGTGGTGCAGTCCGTCACGATCTCCCGCACCGGGCATCGCTGGTACGCCTCCGTGCTCTGCAAAGTGACTGTCGACCTGCCCGAGCGCCCGACGCGGCGGCAGCGAGACCGCGGTCGCGTCGGTGTCGACTTCGGCGTCAAGCACCTCGCTGCCCTCTCGGAACCCCTCCACCCCGACACCCCCACCAGCAGCTTCGTCGCCAACCCCCGGCACGTCCGTGCCGCAGAACAACGCCTCACCCGGGCGCAACGCGCACTCTCCCGTACCCAGAAAGGCTCCAACCGCAGAACCAAAGCCATCCGGCGGGTGGCCCAGCTCCACCACGAAGTCGCCCTACGGCGCGCTACGGTCCTCCACGGCCTGACCAAGAAGCTCTCCACCCGCTTCGCCGAGGTCGCCGTCGAGGACCTCAACGTCGCCGGCATGACCCGCAGCGCCCGCGGCACCCTCGACAAACCCGGCCGCCGCGTCCGCCAGAAAGCCGGCCTCAACCGGGCCATCCTCGATGCCTCGCCCGGCGAACTACGCCGACAACTCACCTACAAGACCCGCTGGTACGGCTCCACCCTCGCGGTCCTCGACCGCTGGTTCCCCTCCAGCAAGACCTGCTCCGCCTGCGGCTGGCAAAACCCACGCCTCACCCTCGCGGACAGGACGTTCCATTGCATCAACTGCACCCTCACGATCGACCGGGACCTCAACGCGGCACGGAATATCGCCGCCCACGCTGTCCCCGCCGATCAAACCGTCGCCCCCGGTAGCGGGGAGACGCAAAACGCCCGCCGAGCTCTCGTAAGACCACCCAGCCCACGGGCCGGAAGGCAGAAAGCGACGAAGCGGGAAGACACCGGCCCACCGCGGCCCGTGCCACCTCAGCGGAGCGATCCGCTGACGCTCTTCACCCTCAACGACATCGGTCACGGAACAGCAATGCGGTCAGAGAAGTGCAGGTCGTGAAGCGTCCGAGCCGTATGCGCGAGGAGCGACCGGACCAGCAACCGGCATGGCTGCTGCCCCCACGGTCCGAGCCGTACGCGTGAGGAGCGACCGGTGATGTCGTACGTGATGTCCCAGCGGTCAGCGTCCGGGCCGTACGCGTGAGGAGCGACCGCCATGGGCCTGCGTGACCGCCTCCGCTTCGCCGTCTGGGCCGTACGCGCGAGGAGCGACCGTACGCCGAAGTCCAAGCCCTGATCCGTCACTTGGAGCTGACGACAGGACGGTGAGCCAGCAGGGTGAGTGTGGTGCCGACGGTCCCGCGCACTGGCTACTGTGCCGGGATGGACACAGACACCAGCGGCGGGTTCCGGTTGATCGTGACGGGCGGCGGGACCGGCGGCCACACCTACCCTGCCCTCACCGCGGTACGGACCCTGCAGGCGCGCCTCGCTGCCCAGGGACGAGCGCTGGACGTGATGTGGGTGGGCAAGGCTGGGAGCCTGGAGGAGCGCGTCGCGGGAGCGGAGGGCATCGCGTTCTCGGCGGTGGCGACGGGGAAGATCCGCCGTTCGAAGAACCTGCTGCGGATGCTGTCACCGGCGAATGTGGCCGACATGAGCCGTGTCCCGCTCGGGATCCTCCAAGCCCGCCGTGCCATCAACCGGTTCCGGCCGGATGTCGTGCTGGCCACCGGCGGATACGTCGCGGTGCCGGTGGGGGTCGCGGCCACCCGTCTGTGCCGGGTGCCGCTGGTGGTCCACGAGCAGACCGTCCGGCTGGGGCTCGCCAACAGGGCGCTCGCGGGGGCGGCGAGCCGGATCGCGGTGTCGTCGGAGTCCACGGTGCCGCTCCTTCCCGAAGCGGTTCGTACCTCGACCGTGGTTACGGGCAATCCGGTACGGCCCGAGGTGTTCACCGGCCAACCGGACAAGGCGCTCCAGGCCCTCGGTTCGCTTGGCTTCGATCGGCGGCTGCCCACGGTGTACGTGACGGGCGGGGCGCAGGGTTCTCAGCAGATCAACACCCTGGTGGCTGATGTGCTGCCGTGGCTGCTGGAGCAGGCCAACGTGGTGCACCAGTGCGGCCCCGATCATGTCGAGGGCCTGCGCCAGCGCGCCGCGGGGCTGTCCCCCGAGCAGGTGGGGCGTTACCACCTCACCGGATACGTGGGTGCCGAGTTGCCGGACGTGCTGGCCCTGGCCGACGTGGTGATCTCCCGCAGCGGTGCCGGGACGCTGGCCGAGCTGACCGCGCTGGGGAAGGCTGCGGTGTTCATCCCGCTCGCCACGTCGGCCGGGAACGAGCAGGCCCACAATGCGCGTCACCTCGCCGAGGGGGGTGCCGCTGTGGCACTGCTCGACGAGGTGACACCCGCAGAGCTGCGGGCGGCGGTGGGGCCGCTGTTGGCGGACCCGCTGCGGCGTGCGGACATCGCCGAGCGGGCCCGGGCCCACGGCCGTCCGGACGCTGCCGAACGGCTCGTGGACGTCGTCCTGGACGCTGCCGGCCGCTAGGTTGCCCGGCTCAGGATCCGGGTCCAGTCGCTGCGCTCCCCGAGCCGGTCGTTGTCCCGCAGGTAGTGGGTGACCGCGAGGTCCTCATCCTGGGGCCGGGGGGTGATGCGGTCGAGGCGGGGCAGGGCTTCGGAGATCAGGATCCGGCCGTGGCGCATGGCGCGGTTCCATACGTCCGCGACTTCGTCGGTCTCGGGCCAGATCGAGAACAGTGCCTCGGCGAGCACTGGCCCGGAGTCAATGCCTTCGTCGATGAGGTGGATGGTGATCCCGGCGAGCGTCTCCTCGTTGCGCAGCGCCCAGTTGACCGGGCGGGCGCCGCGGTACTGGGACAGGCGCCCGGGGTGGACGTTGACGATGGTGTCGGTGGCGTCGATCAGGTCGGGGCCGATGATCCGGTCGTACAGCACGCTGACGACGAGCTGGCAGCGGCCGGGCTCGAGGTCGCGCCAGTCCCCCGTGTCGATGAGGCGGACGTCCGGCCACCGGTGGTTGCCGTAGGCCGACAGGCTCGTGTCCCAGCCGGGCTCGGGCTTGTTGGGGATCACCGTGTCCAGGACGGTGTCCGGCAGGCCGGCGATGGTCTCGCAGGCATGGGCGGCCAGGGCGCCCCTCGTCGCCGGGGCCGATTCCGGCCGCCATGAGGCCGATCTGGATGGCCGCCGTCCCGGAGGACACTGCGACCCCGCACCGGAGACGAGCGGTGTCGACCTTGCTCGGCAGGCTCTCCTCGCCGCCCGCGAGGCGGCGAAGGCGAGGAGGACCGAGGCCCGGCAGAAGCCGAAGCGGCGCACCACCACCGTGGTCCGCGACGGCCGCGCGCCGCTCGCGTTCGGCACGGCGATTTCGCCGGGCATGTGAAGGCCACGGGGTTCGACGAGGAGTCCGGCCGCCTGGACGTCGTCCCCGACGCCGCCGCGTACGGCACAAAAGTCCGCTGGATCGCGCCGAAGCTGATCGCGGCCGCCAACAGCGCGGTGCCCGAGGCGAACGTCCGGGCCGTGCACGTCCTGGCACCCGCCGCCCGCACCACCACGGTGACGTCATCGGCGGCCGTCGACGACCCGGCCCCGCAGAGGGTCGTTCCGGCCGGGCCGGTGAGGACGCGGGAGAGCGCGTCGGCCGGCTACCACCGTGCTCTCGCCGCCCACCGCGCGGTCGCTCCGCCCCGCGAGGAGGACCCGGCCCTGGCCGCCGCCGTCGTACGGCAGGAACAGGTTCGCCGCGAACTTGCCGCCACCGCTTTCCCCAACGTGGAGCAGGACCAGGAGGACGCGGTGCCGACGTCCCTCGAGGACGTCCGTGCCCAGCAGCGGCAGGCCGCCGAAGCCGTGCGCGCGGCCGCGATCCGCCGCGCCCGTGCTGAGCGTGCCGGGGCAGGCCGGTGCGACCCGCTCTCCTGCGCTGTGTCAGGCCGGGTGAGTTCGTGCGCTGCGTCAGGCCGGTTTCAGCGGAAGCGCCATTCGGTGAAGACCTGTTCGGTGTCGGCTTCGACGACGTTCCGCAGGTCTTCGTCGTCATCCGGAGCGTCGAGGCTGAGTGCGGTGAGGACGTGCCGGTAGTACTGGTAGGCGAAGTGGGGATCGCCCGCTGCCAGCAGGGACGACAGGAGCGGCTCGTCGCCGGCTGTGGACCGGTCGACCTGCACCAGTACCTGGACGCGTTCGCTGCTGGTGAGAGAGGGAAGCGCGGAGCCGAGCTGGTGCTCCAGCCGGCTCCAGCTGGTCGTGGTCCGTTCCCGGGCCGCCTTCTTCAAGGCTCCGCGGACAGCCGCCGCGGCGGGAACGAGACGGTCCGGCAGCTTGGCGGGGTCCGTGATCGCCTCCGGCTGTCGCTGCGCGGCCGGAGAGGTCTTCTCGGCCGTGCCCGGTTCCTCTACGGGGGCGGCGATCCTTTCCACCCACTCGTTCACCTTGTGCTGCTCAGCCTCGGACAGGTGGTCCCCGGCCTCCTTCGCCGCAAGAACCAGCTCCTCGACAAGATGCTTCTGCTGCTGGGCCGACAGCTTTTCACGGCGTAGACGACCGGTGATGCTCTGGACCTGTCCTCGCGCCCTGTTACGTGCCTTGCGCTCCTGTGCCTGCGTCACGAGCTGCGCCTGCTGCTCCTGAGCCTGGGCCGCGCGACGCCTCCTGCGCTCTTCGGCCTCTGCCGCACGGCGTTCATCCCATTCCCGGGCCGCTGCCGCACGGCGTTCGTCCGCTGCCCGCCGTTCCTGGGCAGCCTGCTGACGTGCTTCTCGAAGGAGCGTGTCGGCCGCCTGAAGGATGCCCGCCTCCTGCGGCGTGGTCACCGTGTCGCCCAGGATGAACTTTCTGACCTGTGGGGTCAGCGTCGTGACCTTGTAGACGTGACCGTGCCGGACCGCTTCGTCGAGTCCGGCGAAGAGCCGCCGGCGAACACGGGCCTGCTCGTTGAGCAAGTCGTTCGCATGCTCGATCGCGTGCTGCAGGTGCTCGAGCGCCTGCCCTTCGCAGCGAGGAACCTGGAGCTGCGCGGTGTCCCGCAGCTCGCGGACGGCGGCGGTCTCCTTCTTCTGCACGGCGTTGTTGATGAGCCGGGTCAGCGCGCCGATCTGCACCGGCTCTTCCGTCTTCTCGCTGCGCGGCCGGGGCACCGGGGCCCGCTCTGCGACGGCACGCGCGGCCTCGACACGGGCGACGACGGGGGTGATGAGCCGGCCGTGCTCGTCGACGGTGCAGTCCGCCAGCTCGAAGTCCCAGTCGGTGCCCACATGCGGGAGCTCGGTGCCGAGCATCATGACCCGCTGATTGCCCTCGCTGACGAACCTGATCCGGTTGACGTAGCCCCGGCGTACCAGGGTGCGGTAGTCGACCTGGACGCCGGGTCCGAGGATGATGTCGCCGGCCTGCGCCGAATCCCAGTCGGGCGGCGTCGCGGGGTCCATGTGCAGCAGCAGTGTGCGCCCGTCCAGCTCGATCTCCACGAGGGAACCGACCGGGGCGTCGTCGCGGTCGATGTAGCGGTAGCGCGGGGTGTGCCCCTGGCGGCGCAGCCACGTCTGCGTGGCCGCCCGCACGTACAGGTGGTCCGCGCTCGCGACGCCCCGGGAACGGCGGCCGCATGCGGGCAGCAGGCCGTCGAGGTCTGGGAAGTGGGCGAAGTGGCTGACGCGGACGTTGCCCCGTCTCGTCAGGAGCTGGCCGCCGCACCCGCCCAGCAGGATCCCGCACCAGAACGTCGTCCCGGCGAACTCCTCGCGGAACTCGTCGAGCTCGTCGGCATCCGTCGGGCAGACCACCGGATCGTCGGACTCGGGATCAGCCAGAACGGCCGTCTGGATCTGCCGGGTGTCAACGCCCATCGCCAGCCCCTTCGCCAGCACAGCCCACCTCTCCAGCCTGCGGGGAAGTGTCCTGCGGGCGAGAAGAGAGGTAGATCACCTTCAGTCGTTCAGCCTAACGAGCGTCACGGAGAGTCGAGCCGAAATGCGGAATCGTGGTCAACACGACGGCCCACCCGGATCCGCGAGCTCGGCGGCCCCGGCAAGCACGGCGGTGTCCGGGAGACTTGTATGTCACCGTGCACGTCATTGGCTGATCAGCCGCCGGACCTCGGCAGCACCGTCCTGGGAGGCAAGGCACGGTGTCTGATCGTCAGGCGATCCGGCCCCCGGCGACAGCCCTTTCACCGTCAATGCGTCGAAGCTGCAAGCGGGTCAGGCGCTGCCGCGGACACTGCAGTGTCAGGGTGTTTGCGCTTTTGCGGGCGTGGGGTCCAGGGAGTCGAGGAGCTGACCGAAGGTGATCTTCTCGTCGTCGTAGTCGAAGGTCATGGCGGCGGCGAGGGCCTCCCACCGCTTGGTGCTGCGCCCGCAGTGCTCCAGCAGGATCGTTAGGGCGACTTCGGGTTCGTGGCGGGCGAGGACCTGGTCGGCGGGGATCTGGCGCAGGTGCTCCAGGGTGCGGTAGCGGGATTTCACGACGGCTCGGTAGACCTCGGAGCGGGCGAGGATCTCACCGGCGGCGGGGGAGTCGAGCCAGGACTGCAGGACGGTCTCGGGGTCGGGGTGCTTGCCGAGTTCGTCGTCGTCCACGAGCCGCACCACACCGTCGTCCTCGTCTTCGGGCACCGGGACGGCGGCCGCCGCGGCCAGGAACCAGTCGGGGCCGCCGGCCTTCTCGGCGATCCAGGCCAGTTCGGCCGGGTGCAGCTCGCCCAGGACGTCCGCGACGGCGGTGCGCGGGGTGTGCGGGTTGGCGGCGAGGATGGTCAGGGCCTGGACCCGGCGGTGCTCGCAGTGGCGTTCCAGGAGCCGGGCCGGGCGGTCGTGGAGGGTCCGGCTCGGCTTGGGAGAGGCGACGGCCGGCGGATCCAGCCGGGCGAGCTGGGCGCAGGCCCCGGCGAGGTGGTCGGGGTTGGCGCTGAGGAGGGCCAGGTCCTCGGCAAGGCGCAGGACGCGGCCGTCGAACTCGTGGTCGTTCTCCTGTTTGTCGGACCAGGTGAGCAGCTGGCCGCGGGTGACGAGCGCGTCGGCGGCCGCGTGCAGCTGATCGACGGCGAGGTCGGCCAGGCGCGGGTTGTTGTGGACGCGGTGGGCGATGTGGTGCAGGGTCCGGCGGGCGGTCATCTGCGGGTTGGGCAGGTCGGCCAGTTCGGGCAGGCACAAGGACGGGAGGCAGGCGAGCAGCAGGTCCTCGCTGAGAGCGGGCGCCGGGTCGGCGGGGAGTTCCTCGCCATCGGGGTCGGCGGCGCGGAGCCGGGCGTCTTCGAGAGCCTGCGTCTCGGCCTGGTCCAGCAGCAGGTGTTGGACAGCCGCCCCGAACGTAGGGTGCGCGGCGAGCTGCGCCCACCGCCCGGGGCAGCGGGCCAGCATCGCCCAGCCGGCACGGCCGCCCAACTCCAGCGACCAGTCCTTCGAGAATGCGGACACGGCCTCCCAGCCCTCTTCCGGCTCCGGGTGAAGCAGATACGCGGCGAGCGGGGTGAGGCAGGCTTCCAGGACGGCGTCGAACAGCTCTGGCGGCATGCGCGGGGCCGGCGGGGTGTCCTTGGTGCGGGTGTAGCGCTCGGGATCCCAGTCCCGGACGACTTGCTCCACCTCATGGTCGGAAAGGCGGGGCAGGAGCGCGATGGCCGCCTCGACCTGGCCGGGGTGTCGTGCCAGAGCGGAGATCAGCCCAGCCCAGACCCGGCGGTGCCGGAGAATGGCAGGCAGGTCAGCAGCGGTCACCGTACCGTCGGCCGCCAGAGCGACCAGCGTCTTCTCATCGGCGTGCACCAGGAGCTGGCTACGCAACCGCTTGGCAGAAGTCCGGGCCAGCAACGCGGGCAGCGCGGCCTTGAGGGCTTCCTCCCGCCACCGATCGGCCTGGACATCGAAGCCATGCGGCGTCGTCGCTGGGCCACACAAGGCCCCAATCACCGTCTTGAGGGCTTCCTTGGGGAGGTCCTCGCTCATCGCAAGATCCCGCCACAGCGGGTACGTACGGGCATTAACCATCCTCAGATTCCCCTCCCACACCTGACCCGGCGTCCCCACCCAGTCGCCATCCGTAGAAGCGACCGTACGGCGCACCCGAGCCCACGCGGACGGGATCCGCGAATCCGACTACCTGAGAAATCCCTCTCTACGGCGTAAAGCCGCCTTCCGGCTCGGAAGCTCCGGCTGTCCGACTCACGAGCGGTGCGGGATCTCCAACGCCAGCCGGATGCACTTCAAGACCGCCGTCGGCGTTCAGCACAGGGCGGCGGCCCGGATAGGTGCGCCTTGCGGTCTCCAGGTCGCGCTCGTCGAAGTCGCCGACGAAGACCAGCACGCCGTAGAGGAGCTCCGCCTTCTGCGCGGCGGTGGGCCAGCGGGCGAGGAAACCTTCTGCGGTCATGGGGGCTTCCGGCGGCGGTAGGTCAGGTCCAGGCATGGGTGGCTTCCTCTCGTTCGGTGCGGACATCTCGTTACCGCAGCCGCATTGCCCGATGTTGCAGGTCATGGTGCTGCACCGCTTGCCGGGGGAAGACGCCCGCCATCCAGTCCGCTGGGGCGCCGGCCTGGCGCAGTGATGCGATCTGCCAGTAGTAGTCGTGCCCTTCGGGGCCGGCGTACGCGCAGGTAGAGAGGCGGCGCTCAGGCAAGTCCACTTTGCTGCGGCTGCTCTCCGCAGTCGAGGTGTTGGACGCTGGCGAGATCACTGGCAGTTCTGGAGTCAGGCCGGAGCCACAGCAATCATCACTGTCAGTTCTCTTCGTCGTGTCTCTGTTCGGCGATCAGGCGCTCATACAGGTCACGGATGCGCTGCTCGGCTTCCGGGCTGAGCGGGCCGGGTGCGGGCCTGGGGGCGGTGGCGTTCAGTGCCTCGGCGGTGATGTCTACGTCGGCGAGCGCGTCGGCCGCAGCCCTGCCCAGGAGCTGGATGTCCGCCCGGATCTGCTCGCGTGCTTCCGGCGGCGCGGTCGCCAGCCGAGCGCGCAGCGTGTCACGTTGCTTCATCAGGCGTTCGACCTCGGACTGGTCACCGGGGGCTCCCGGGTTCATCAGATCCTGTTCGGCGGTGGCGTTCGGTACTGGGCCCGACGACGGGGGCGCTGTGCCGGTCGCCGACTCTGACCAGTACCAGCCGTGTTCAGCCATGCCCTCCTTTGTCCACGCCAGCAGGAGTTCCGCGCCTTCCTGAGTGCGCGAGGTGTCGAAACCGCCGCCGCTGGCAAACCAGTTCAGCAGAGCGCGGGCGGCGGGCTTGTTCACGTCGCACGAGGGACACAGTTGAAGGTGGATGGGTCGTCCGGCCTCGTCGTTCTGGGGCATGACGACGCTGGAGATCAGTGCGCCGTCGCACCGTGAGCACGATGGCAGTTGATCGGAGGCTTCGACGTGGTGCACCCCGCACCTCCTCGCTCGTTCGTTTGCCTACCAAACCCCCCGTGAGCTGCGACGTCAACCCTTCCTGCGAGCAGGTAGGACGGTTGTCAAGGGTCAGTAGGAGTTCCCCGCTCGCGGACAGTTGATCTCCCCACTGGCGGACGTTGAAGATCCCCGGTGGACAGTTGATCTTCCCGCTTGTGGGTCAGGCGAGTGGGACGACGCCTCGCCCGGTGGTGGCCTCGGCGAGACGGTGGCTGTCGCCCTGTGTGACGACGACGTGGGCATGATGCAGGAGCCGGTCGACGGTCGCGGTGGCGAGGGTCTTGGGCATGATTTCGTCGAATCCAGACGGATGAAGGTTGCTGCTGACGGCCAGACTCCGCCGTTCGTAGGCCGCATCGACCAGGCGGTAGAAGCCTTCGGCGGCGTCCGGCGAGACGGGTAGGAGCCCGATGTCGTCAACGATGATCAAGTCGGTTCGGGTGATCCGGCCGATGGCCTTCGAGACGGAGTCGTCGACGCGGTGACGGCGGATCAGGGCTCCGAGGTCCTCGATGGTGAACCAGGCGACGGTCATCCCGGCGTCGACCGCCGACTGGCCGAGGGCCTCGCAGAAATGCGACTTTCCGGTCCCGGAGGGGCCGACGACGCAGAGGTTCTCGCGCCGGCCGACCCATTCCAGGGTCCGCAGTGCGGACTGCGTCGGGACCGGGATCGAGGAGGCTTCCTCGTTCCAGATGTGGAAGGTCTTGCCGGTCGGGAAGGCCGCCCGGGTGCGGCGAGTGCGGAGGTTGGCCGCGTCCCGGCCAGCGGCCTCCTCGGCCAGAAGTGCCCGGACGATCTCGGCGGGATCCCAGCGCTGGGCTTTCGCGGTCGGGATGATCTCCGTCATCGCCCGGCGGATGTGAGGCAGCTTCAACCTTCGGGTCATGGCGATCGCTTCGTCGAACGCGGCGCCGGTCGTGGCCGCAACGGCTGAGGCCGGGGCAGCCATTCCGGGCCGGGCGGGTGCGGTTGCCATGTCAGTCATCAAAGGTTCCTTCTCTGCGTTGACTAGATTGAGCGAATGTTCGAACGAGTGGGTGCTGACGAGTCCGCGGCTCTGCAGAAGCTCGCCAGGAGGGTCCGCGACGAGCTGGCCGCCGCGGGCCTGCCCGTGGTCGTGCCGGAGCTCGACCCGGTTCTGGCCGGCGGTGCCGAGGTGGACATCGACGACGGTGACGACGCGGCGGGCGGTGTGTTCGTGGGCTGGCAGGCGAGCCCGCGCCTGCGGGCCTGCGCGAGCCGCGCGTTTCGGCTGAAGCAGCTGGACGAGCCGGTGCTGCGGCATTCCAGCGCGGTCCAGGCCGCGATGATGCAGGCGATGGCCCAGGTCCTGGCCTCGGCTGGCTTCAGCGTCGAGGACGCGCGCGACGAATACCGCCCCCAGCAGTTGCGGGTCCTGGCGGGACCGCTGTCCGGGCAGGGGCCGGTGTGGGCACTTCGTGACGACGAGCTGGAGTTTCCCGGCTGGTAGGACGGCCCGACCGGTGGTGCCGGCGGATCACGGTGTCGTGAACCCGGACCAGGCGGAGGTGCCCGGCTGCAGGCTGTGGGCTTCACTGCGTCGGATCGGCTCCGCGCGGTCGTTCTCGCCTTGGTGGTCCAGGATCGACAGCAGGTCGCCCTCGGCGAACCGGCCGACCGTCGCCGCGGTGCCAAGAGCGCGGTCGACATCAGCGGCCCCGTGGAGCTTGGCAAGCGCGACCGCGTCGGCCATCTTCGCCCGGATCCTGCGGACGCCGGTCGCCGCAGCCTCGACCAGCCAGGCCGCTGCCCCGGGCCCGATCGCCAGGAACTGGGCCTCGGCCGGGTTCGTGGGCTTCGGCGTGCGTTCGCCGCGCGGGGCGTCGGGGTAGTGCTCGTCGGCGATCCGCGGACTGCCCGGCGTCGAGCGCGGGTGGCGGGCGACCTCGACCGCGCTGCCCGCGGACATCGTGGTGACGATCAGCTCGTCGCCGTGGAAGCGGACCCAGACGCGCTCGTCGACGAGCTGGTGCGGGACCGAGTAGCGGACCGACTCGACCGAGATCGTGGAGTCCTTGCCGACCCGGCGGGTCTCGCCGAACGCGGCGGTGAACGGCTGCTCGGGCACCGGGTGCAGCCGCAGCCGTTCCTCGGCCAGCAGCTCGGCCGGGATCCGGCGGGTCTCGCGGTGGATGCGGCCGTTCACTTCGGCCATGAAGTCCGCGCAGGCCTTCTGGAGTTCGGCGAATGCCCGGGTGCACGGCGGGGCGAAGATCCGCGCCGTGCACCCGGGCGGGGTCGGCGGGCCCGGGCCTGGGGCCCGTTCAGTCGACGCCAGGTGTGGGAGAGGGCGCGCTGAGATGCACGCACCGCTGGTCGGTGATGCCAAGCGGCGGCTCGTGCCGTGCCGCTCCCATCCCGGACAAGCTCGAGGCCCTGGCGGGCCAGCGGCAGCAGGCGCCGTAGGACGAGTTCGGCGACCGGCACCTCACCCATACAGGGCCAGTAGCGCCGCGCGTCGCTCCCGAGCTTGGCCGCGGCGTGCTGGGGCGTCCTCCGCGACGGAGAACGACATCTTCGACCACACCGGCCGGTCCTTCTCGACCTGGGCGCGCGTCAGCCCGTAGTAGAAGGCGCCGCTGGACATCACGTCGGCCACCGTCGGCCCGGCGGGCAGCACCCCGTTCTCGACCCGCGGTTGCGAGCGCCCGCCCCCGACGGCGACACAGGGCGGTTCCACGGGTAGATCGTCCCCTTGTGCAGGGTGATGCCCTGCGGCGCGTCGTCGGACCGCCGCCACTCAATCGAAGTGGAGAATGCCCGACATGAACATCGCGAGCCCCCCGTAAATGGGTGACGGCCGCCCTGCGCGAACAGGAACGGCCGTCGAAGCGACTCCCCGCCGGCAAGCATCGGAGTCGTGGTCAGCACGGTGACCGTGCTGGGTGCCTGGACACAGGGCCCATCGGTCACCGACATCAGAATAGACAACGATCGCTCACAAAGCCCAGTACGGGCTCGTTGCAAGGTCCGCGTCACCGCTGATCAGCTGATCCCGGCTCCCTGAAGTCAGGGACCACCAGTGCCCGACCAGTACCACCTCGCCGCTCGCGCGGCGCTTCCCTCGAGGCTCCCCCACCTGCGCCGTTCTGAGTGTCCGGGAGGCTTGCCCACGAACGGCTTGCCCACCCTCCCCCCACATGGGCAAGCCTTTCACCTGCTCCTTTCGCGAACTGGGCAAGCCATTGGGCAAGCCTTGATGTGGAGAGTTCACGGCACAACGTCCACCAGGAGGTGCGCCGTGCTCGACCACGGACGGACACAGAGTCCATGCGATACAAAGATCGGTTTCCAGTGCCACCGCAAGCAGGCGGACTCGCAAGGCGTGGTTTTTCCGCTGGTCCCCGCCGCTGCGCGCGGGGTCGCCCCGGTTCCGGAGGGTGCCCGATGACGGCTGCCCACATGGGTCTCGTGTTCGCCGCTGAAGGCCTCGACGGTGCCGAGAAGCTGCTGCTGCTGGCCTACTGCAACCGCACGGACGATCACGGGTACTGCTGGCCAGGCCAGAAACGTCTCGTCGACGACTGCGGAACCTCCGCCGCCACCGTAAAACGAGTGAAGAAGTCACTGATCGACAAGGGCCTCATCAGCTCGGTGCGGCGCGTCGACCCCGTGACGGGAGATCCGATCACAAACCTCACCCGGGTGAATGTGCGGCTCCTCGAGCAGATGGCTCGCTCCAAGACCGCTTACGACGACAACGTCATCGAGCAGCTCACCTTCGCTCAAGGGGCGCCGCTTCCAACGAAGCGTAAGAGGGCTAAAAGGAGTAGCGCTGACGTGCTGAGGGCTCATTCTGAGCCCGGCCCTGACCTGCTGAGGGCTCAAGATGAACCCACCCTCGGCTCAACTTGGGCCCACCCCCTGCTCAAGATGAGCCCACCCCCGGCTCATCTTGAGCCACTAACCCTCATTGATCCCTCAGAGAACCCTCAACCAACCCTCCATCCTTCCGGCGAGCCCATGTACGCAGGTTCTGACGGGCAGGACGGAAGGACGGATGGGAGCGATCGCCGCGGTGGTGGGCAAGGGCAGGGGAGCAGCGTCGCCGTCGGGTCGGATACAGCACGGGGCAATGACGAGCAGCCGATGCAGTCCTCACCGGGCCTGGATGTGTTGAACGCGATTGCGCAGGAGTGCGGCCCGGAGTTCCTGCTGACCGGCAAGACCCTTGCCGACCAGGCTGCCGTCGTAAACATGCTGCTCGGCAGGAACTGGAGCGCGGCACAGATCAGGCACGTCGTCGTTGGCCCCGGATGGCCGGGCGTCATCAAGACCAGCCGTGAGGCGCTGATTGCCGGACGCCTGCGACGTGCGGCTGAAGGGCCAGCCCCCTCCTCGGCCTCGCCCATTCCTGCTCCGTCCGCTCCGGTCGATGCTGAACCCTGGGTATCTGAGGAAGTCGCCACGTGGACTCCACCGGCGTGGACCGGCGACGTGCAGCGGGTACTGGCCGAGTGCGCAGAGTGCGGCAGCCCCGCGATCGCGGACGGCCACGACAGATGCGCCGCGTGCCTCGGCTGGCCCGAGTGCGCCGGCAGTTGCGGAATCGCGGGCACCTCGAAGCGACGCGTGCGGCCCGAGGAGCCGACCGGCCTGTGCTCAACCTGCCGGGAGTGGCACAGGAGCCCTACGGAAGGATCCGAACAGGTGCAGCGCCAGATGGTATGAACCGCCAGGTGAGAGTGCTCGTGTGCCGGTCTAGGGGATTTCGGTCGTCGAGGGAGTGGCTTGATGAGTGTTGATCGTGCCGGGACTCGCGTACCCGAAGCTGGGAACTTCGCAGCGCAACCATTCAGCAACCAGCTGATCGATGACGCACTGCAGTTTGTCCGCGCGCGCCTCGCCCGTCATCTGACGGAGTCTCCGACCACCGACGAGGAGCGCATGGCGTCCGTCCTCGCACACCAGGCCGACATCGCCGCGGAGCAAACCCGCATCAACCTTCGCGCGGTGGGCCTCGCCGAGGCGGAGACGTCTTGGCGGACTCTGGCAGGCATCGCCCGCATGTGGGCCGATCATGACGACTATCAGCAGGACTTCGGCAGGATGTACGCCGAGTTTCCCGCACCGCTCGCGACGCACGCACTCGTCCGTGCCCGGCCTGGCGAATGCGACTGCGAGGAGGATGTTGCGCTGCACCGGAATGTGCTCGTTCCGCTGACAGAGTGGGACTTGCCGCGCTGGCGGCTCCTCCGGGACGAGCGTCGTCTCGTTCCGAGCACCCTTTACGAGCCGCTTCGGGACGCCGGGTCTGCCCAGGTCTGGTATCTGATCTCCGCCCGGCGAGCCCGTAGGCGCCGCCCCCGCACCTGACGGCCCGGCAGTTGGCCAAGGCCCTTCCGCTCATGGCACTTGCCGCCACACTCCAATTCTGCAAAACTTTAGAGTGTAGAGTGCAAAGTGGAGGGTGACGGCGTGCGGAAGATCGAGATCGACGACGAGGTGTTCGCCTACCTGCAGCGACACAGCGAGCCCCTCGTCGATACGCCCAACGACGTGCTGCGCCGCGAGCTACTGGGGAAGCAGAAGCCCAACGCTGGGCGCGAAGCCCGTGCCCTGGGCGCCTTGATGTTCATCATCGAGGCCGGCCTGGCCTCGCCAGGAGACAAACTTCAACACCACCAACCTCGTCGGCAGCGGACGCACGAGGCCACGATCACCCCTGACGGCTGGGTCGAAATCCCGGATGGCCGAGCCTTTCCTCAGCCCTCCCCCGCGCTGAAGGCGCAGACGGGCAGCGACATCAACGGCTGGGGCCAGTACACCCACGTGGCCAGCGGCCGCAGATTGCAGGAACTCCGCGAAGAGGCCAAAGGGCTCCCGGCTCAGGGCAACTGAGCCAGTCCGGCCGAAGTCCTCCGACGGATCTACGAAGGACATTGCTTATGGACAGCAAGACCTATAGCGCTGGCCTCGCGGAGCTCCGAGAGGTCCGAGATGAGATCAAACCTCTCGAGCGCCGGCTCGAACGTCTGCGCATCAGCCGCGCAAAGAAGATCACAGAGCTGGGAACGTACGAGAAAGCGAAGGCCGACCGTCTCGCGACGTCCGCCGGCATTTCCGTAATCGACGTCGTCGCCTTGGTGCCCTCTCTCGGCCCCCAGGGGGCCGTCAGCGCGTCTGCGGAGCCAGAGTTGACCGAATCCCCCACCGGTGATCAGGTGAAGCCGCTGACGGCCGCACAGCGGATCAAGGAGCCGGTTGGTGCTCCCGCGCCTGAACTGCGCCCCGTCGACCAGGCCGCCGCAGCCGTCGGTGGAACCGAGCAGCCACCCCACGGGGCAGAGGAGCAGATCGACGAGGCCGCTGCTCAGGCAGTCCCCTCCCTTGCCCCGACGCCGCTCGAGACCGGTGCGACCGAACAGCGGGAACGGGCACTGCCCTCCATTCCTGAGGGCGCCGCTGGCGACCGCTGGATCTACGCCGAGCCGAACCTGACTTCGAAGAGGCCCAACTTCAAGCAGGCCACGCGGCAGATGGCGTTCCTGGACACCGCGACCGGTGTGCTCGTGTGGCAGGCCGGCACGGTCACCCTGGACCTGGGGCGCGCGAGCGTCGCGGAGATCCTCACGGCCGTGTACGCGACGGTCCCGGCGGATGTGGAGCGCATCTACATCACGGCCGGCGACCCTTGGCACCAGAACGCCCGGGGGCACCAGTTCCTCAAGGACGCCGTGGCCGAGTGGCTGAACGGGCCGCTGCCAGAGGGCTGGCAGGTGGAGTCCTCACGGGGCAAGGACCGGCAGGCCGGACACCTGGTCCACCCCCGCAACCCGGTGGGCCGCTGGCAGCGCGGCAAGGACCAGCACACCGAAATCCGTTCGGTCGGCGAGTGGTTCGACCCGGCCGGTGCCGACCCCGGCACCGTCCGCGCCGCGTTCGTCGAACTGTGGAAGGCGCTGCGCCGGTACTGGGACGACGTCGTGTTGATGGGCTCGCCGTCGCAGACGGGCCGGGACCTGTGGTCGCGGACCATCCCCGCCAAGGCCGGCGCGAAGTGGGCGGACGGCTACCCGGTCATGTCGCAGGAGATCCGCGGCCTGCTGCACGCCACTGCCGGTCAGGGCCGCACCGAGCTGATCACTCCTCCGCGCGTGCCGGAACGCGTGCCCGGCTGGTACGAGGCCGACCGCACCTTCGCCTACGCCAAGCACACCTGGACTTCCGGTGTCGGCGTGCCGCAGCGGGTGACCGCGGCCGCGTTCGCCGCCATGAGTGAGAAGGAGCAGGCCGACGCGCTGTTCTCCCCCAGCCACTGGCAGGTGCGGGTGACGATCCCGCAGAGCTGGGACCACGTGGGTCTGCTGCCTGCGCCCGCGCCCGGGGAGCGGTCCTGGCACTACCCCTACGAGGGCGGTCGCACCTTCGTCACCTGGGCGGGCGGCGCCGAGGTCAACCTGGCGCTGCGTAACCCGCTCCAGCCGTGGCGGATCGAGATCCTGGACGGTCTGGTCTGGGAGAAGGGCGACCCGCTCAAGGAGTGGTCGAACAAGCTGAAGGACGCGTGGCGTTCGCTGCGCGCCCTGGGTGAGGTCCACGGGGATGAGCAGCAGCGGCAGGCCGCGCGCCTGGCCTCCCGCGCCGTGCGGTCCATCCTGCTGTACGGGATCGGCACGTTCGCGCAGCGGCCCCGCATCACGACCGGCTCGCTCGAGCTCGGCGCCGGTGGCGAGGTCCCTGAGATCCCGGACGGCGCCCGTCTGACCGGCCTGACGGACACCCACGCCACCTGGGAACGCAACACCGGCTTCGCCCGCGACCCGTACGCCCACCCGGAGTGGGCGGCCGGCGTGTGGTCGGCGGCCCGTGCCGCGCTGCTGTCCGGCCCGACGGGCACGAAGGACCCGGCAACGGGCAAGCCTGCCCGCGCCGGTGCGCTGCACCTGCCCGCCGGGGCGATCCTCGCGTTCCGCACCGACGCCATCTACAGCTCGGTCCGCCCCGACTGGCCCTACAGCGGTGAGCCGGGCGACTACTTGCTCAAGGGCGCCATGGCGTGGGAGCAGACCACACCCACGACCGATGAGGAGTTCTATGTGCTGCAGGCCCTCGGCCGGCAGGCCCTGGGGGCAGAGGAGCAGTGAACGCTGAGGTGGCATGGGGCAGCCAGTGGGAGCACCTGGAGTGCGGTGCGTCGGGCGAGGCGGTGTGGGACGACGAGGACACCGCGTTCTCCGGGCACGACTGCGACCACGGCGGAGAGGTGACCTGGAGCGCCCAATGGGAGTGCCACGGGTGCGGCGCCGGTGATGACGACCAGCTCGACGACGACACTCCGACGTACGCCGATCACGAGTGCGCCGAGGACGAAGACGACGATGGGGTGGCCGCGTGACGCCGCGCAGAAGGCGGACCACCGGCGGCCGCCGGGCGCAGCGCAATGAGGCCGCGCGGCTCACCGACCAGCTGATCGCGGAAGGCTTCAATCGGAAGCAGGTCGGGGAGATCCTGGGGCGCAATCCCTCCCTGGTGTCCCAGTTCTTCACCAAGAACAAGGGCGCCTCGTTCGTCGAAGCCTTGCGCGCGGTGGTACAGGAGGTCCAGGCCGGCGGCCCGCGGGACATCGCCAGCCTCAAGGCTCTGGCCACCGGGCACATCCAGCCTCGGATAAGCCGCGAGGGCAAGAAGGCCCGGGTGCGGAGCAAGAACCGCGTCCGCGCAGAGAGGACAGTGACAGACCGGAAGGGCCGGCCTGTGCTCGGCCCGGACGGCAAGCCGGAGAAGGAATGGAGCTCCTCCCTGGCCAAGGCAGGCAAGCAGCACATCGCAGCCGGTGCCTCGCGGCTGCGCCCGATCGTCGAAGAGGCTGCCGCGTACCAGGGAAAGATCGCCTTCACAGTCCGTGCCAAGAAGAAGGCGTTCACGCACGACGCCGGCCGTCTAGCCGACTCCCCCGGCGTCCGTCGCAACGTTGTCCAGCGCCCCGACAGCACCGAGGAACGTGCCTACGGTCAAAACCTGGGCGGTTCCGGCTCCGGAGAGCAGGGCTTCGACGCCGTCCAGTTCAAAGCCATGGTCGACGCGGCCAGCGGAGACGTCGCTGCCGCCGTACGGAACTGGCTGGTCATGACCGGACGACTCGACCCCGATGCGCCCATCCTGGGCCTGGAGATCCGCGCCTGGAGGGAGAACCTCTAGATGTACTGCCCAGGGACGTTGGTCAACCTGGTGATGGGTGGTTTGCCGCCGGTTGCGGTGTGGGGGCGGTGGTGATTGTAGTGATGGAGCCAGGCC